>JARRJV010000027.1 GCA_037388825.1 Acidiferrobacteraceae bacterium
CGTTCGCGCAATTCGCGAATGGTCTGACGCGAATCGACACCGGCACCCACGTGCAGTCCGTGGTAGCGCCGCAGGGTGCCCTCGTAGTCCTCCAGCAGTTCGTCCGCAAAACCCTGCAGGGTTGCCGGGTCCATCCCCGCCTCCCAATCCCCACCCTGCACGAATCGCGGGGTTCCGGCGACCAGGATCAGGCGCCGGGGACCTTGCTCACGCGTTGCTGCCGCCAACGCCACCAGAGCGCCCAAAGACCACCCGAGCCAGGTCGCCTTCAAAGGAACGATTTCCAGCAAATGGTCGACAGCATCATCCAGACTCATGCCCGACGGACTCAGTGCGGAACGGCCGTGTCCGGGAAGATCGACCACTGTGATCCGCCAGTCGCGAGTGAGTTGTGGCAACAGGCCATCCCAGATTCCACCGTGCAGACCCCAACCATGGATCAGAACCAGATCGGGGCCCTGCCCGTGTTGCTCGACGTAGATCCGGTTCACGAAGCCAACCCCACGGTTGCGAGCCCTTCGAGCAGGCGATCAAGATGTTCCGGTTCGTGGGCAGCAGACAACGTGATGCGCAGGCGTGCCGTACCGGCGGCAACGGTCGGAGGCCGGATGGCCGGCACCAGGATTCCCTGCGCTCGCAACTGATCCGCGACACGCAACGCCCGTTCCGCCTCACCAAGAATCAACGGCTGAATCGCCGTCTCGGAAGGAAGCAGCTCCAGACCCAGGTGTTCCGCCCCTTCGCGAAAACGAAGAATGTGCTCGCGCAGGCGATCGCGCCGCCAGTCCTCACTGGCGACGATACGAAGACTTTCGCGCGTAGCCTCGGCCACGGCCGGCGGCAAGGCGGTCGTATAAATATAGGTACGCGCCCTTTGCAGAA
The DNA here is from genome assembly GCA_037388825.1 of Acidiferrobacteraceae bacterium. Classification (NCBI taxonomy): domain Bacteria; kingdom Pseudomonadati; phylum Pseudomonadota; class Gammaproteobacteria; order Acidiferrobacterales; family Acidiferrobacteraceae; species Acidiferrobacteraceae bacterium. The sequence continues at coordinate 883 of JARRJV010000027.1, forward strand.
GATATTCGATCAGGTCGGCACTACCGGCCACGAAGGCGCCAAAAGGTCCCAGGGCCTTGCCCAGGGTACCCATGTAAATGACCGGATCAGTTGTGGGAAGACCAGAGCGGCTGAGGCTGCCGCGTCCATGCTGCCCCTCGGTGCCAAGGCCATGGGCGTCATCGAGCAACAGCCAGGACCCGCTGTCCCCTGCCAGTTGAAACAATGCATCGAGCGGCGCGCGGTCCCCGTCCATACTGAACACGGCATCACTGACGATCATGCCCGATTCGCCATCCAGTTGCTCCCCGGCATGGGCAGCGTCGCCATGGCGATAGCGTTTCACCTTTGCAGCCGACAGGCGCACGGCATCGATCAGGGAGGCGTGGTTCAGGCGGTCCTCAACGACCCGCTGGCCCCGTGCCATAAGGGCACTGACGATACCGAGATTTGCCATGTAACCGGTGGAGAACAACAGGGCGCGTTCGGCACCCACGAACTCGGCCAACTCCTCTTCCAGGGCATGGTGGGGCATGATGTGACCGGTCACGAGGTGGGAGGCGCCCGACCCCACGCCGTAGCGTTCTGCACCGCGTTGCAGGGCCTGGATCAAACGCGGGTCCGACGCCAGACCGAGGTAGTCGTTGCTGCAGAACGACAAGACCGTCTCGTCACCCACGCGCAGTTCGACCCCCTGGGGCGAATCCAGTACCGTTCGCCGCCGAAACAGGTTCTGGTCGCGCAGCTGTTGCAGTTTGCCTTTCAATGCGGTCATCATGTCGCCGTCGCCCCGGAATCCAGGGAATGGTCCGGCAGTGTAAAGGCTTGCCCCCGGCAGTCAACATGGAAGCTATCAGAAAGGTTTACGAACGCCTACGGAATGGGCATACCACTTTGGCCGGCGGCAGTTGCGCACTGTGTGCCGAGGTCATCCCCGCCCACGCCGGTATTTGTACCCGCTGCGAGGCCTTGATGGTCGCCGGTGGCAGCCAGTGCTCGCGTTGCGCGGCATCCCTGCCGCAGGGGGTCGCACCGGGCTCACTTTGCGGCAGCTGTCTTCGAACTCCGCCCGACTTTGATTCGGTGTTTGCGCCCTTTCGCTACGCCCCGCCCCTGGACCGGCTCGTGATCGACCTTAAATATAATGATGCATTGCATCTCGCCCGTGCCCTGGCCCGCCTGCTGGCGAACGCAGCCACCGAGGCACACCGCCCTCGTCCCGACGTCTTCATTCCGGTCCCGCTACACCGTCGACGCCTGCGCGAACGCGGCTACAACCAGTCTCTGGAGATCGCCCGGTTCCTGGGACGAAGCCTGGAAACACCCATTGCCGCCAGGGCCGCCACGCGCGTGCGTGACACCCGGCCCCAAACCACCTTGAGCGAAGGCCGGCGCGCGCAGAATGTGCGTCACGCCTTTCGCGCCGATTCGCCGCTGGATGGCGTGCGTGTCGCCATCGTCGATGACGTCATGACTACAGGCCACACGGTGGATGCGCTGGCGAAAGCATTGCGCAAGCAAGGTGTTTCCTTTATCGATGTGTGGCTGGTGGCCCGCGCCTGAACTTGCCCGCGGTCCATCCCTGGGCTATCAAGGGCGCCAGCGGAGGTGAATGTGTTCGACGTCGTACTCTACCAACCGGAAATCCCGCCCAATACGGGCAATGTCATCCGCCTGTGCGCCAATACCGGGGCCCGGCTCCATCTCATCGAGCCGCTGGGCTTCGATCTAGACGACAAACAGCTCCGCCGCGCCGGCCTCGACTACCATGAATACGCCAGCGTGAAGACCTGGAGCGATTGGGATGATTATCTTGAGAAGGTGGCTCCCGCGCGTGTCCTTGCCTTCACCACGCGGGCAGACAGGCACTACAACGAAGTGCGGTATGCGGCCGGAGATACGCTGCTCTTCGGGCCGGAAACGCGGGGCTTGCCGGAGGACCTGCTCGCCACAATCTCCCCGTCAGAACGCCTTCGCCTGCCCATGGTCGCGAACAGCCGCAGCCTCAACCTGTCGAATGCGGTGGCAGTGGTGGTCTACGAAGCCTGGAAGCAAATGGGATTTGCGGAGGGGCAATAAGATACGAAGTCAGTCAGCGGTGGACGTCGCTTCTACCCGTTGCGCCAGCAACGAGGCGCCGCTGCCAGCACTGGACTCAGGGCCATCGCCTTCATGGGCCATTGCCTTGTCTGACCCGGGCAACTGTCGCGCCACAGTGCGAAACGATGGCCCCATGTGCCCACGGACAAGGCGGATTCGCTTTGCCTCGGTCTTGGGGGCCTTCATGTCACGGCCGTTATAGTAGAGCACGTACCAGGCGTACCGTGCATTTGAGGAATCGGTATCGGCTGACCAGTACCAGTCGCTGGTCCCTGCCGGGAAATAGCGTTTGTCGATCAGGCCCTTGTTCTTTGTCCCCAGTCGATACTGCACCAGGGTCATCAGCTCGCGTCGCGTCGGCAGGCGCCAGTCGGAAAAGCCGCACAAGTTCATCTTGTTGACCGCCGCGATATAGGCATGGGTGTCACAACTGATCCCCCCGCGGCATTTGCCATGATTCGGCTGTCCGGAGAATCCACCGTTGTCGACATGGTTCGGGTTGTACCAGCTGTAGAAATTCTCCGCGTCCCGCAGACCACGGTCCTCCGTCTTGACTTCCCATACCAGCCCGGTGCTGTGATCGGAGACACAACTCCATTTTGGCGCGTCATCCTTCAGCGGCCGGTCCTTGCCATCGAGCTTGGAATACCTGGGATCTCCGGCGACGGCAATGGTGATCTTTGTTGGCTTGGGGAACTCTACCGGAAGCTGGTCGAGGGCCGGCGCCTCCAGGGGGACTTTGACGGCCTTCTGGACCCTGGCGGTCTTCGCCATGGGCCGATTATGCCTGACCTTTGTGTGCGCAACTTTCGACCGCTGGGGTACTTGCATCCCCTGCCTGCGGGCAGCGACAGGCTTTTTCGCGACCGACTTCTTCGGCGCAGTTACCTTCGCTACCACGGCCTTGGGCGGAATCGCCTGATGCGCAGGAAATAGCAGGACACCGATGGCGGCCACGATCACAATCAGTGTCGCCAACAAGATACCCCGTTTTTTTGCCGGTATGGCCATCATTCTTTTTGCCTGCCCCAGGATGTTTCCTTATGAAAACAGATGCTTGTGCGCATTTCCTGCCTAGCAATTGAGCAAACTTTGTGCCAAATTTTCAAAAAAACATGCAAGTTACTGTTTTTAATATATTTCTAGGGTGACGCCTTGCGTTTCAGCTGGATATTCATGCCGCTGACAAACTGGTGTTTGGCGTCCACGGTCAGCTGGATCGATCGCGGCGATTCCAGTCCCAGCCGGCCAACCTGGGACGGCGCCACCCGGATCAGGTAGGTGCCGTAGGGAACGCCGTCGAAAACATAGAATCCGTCAAAAGCACTCTTCTGGGTCTTGATCACCTTGCCGTGCTCGTTGATCAGCTGGACCACGACATCCGACGAGGCGACATTCCGCCCCTGCCGCAGGAGATAGGTTGTACCGTCAATCTCGCCGGTGGGCCTGATCGGGAAATCGATCCGTGCCACCGACCCCGGACGGGGGCTGATACGGACGCCTGGCAAGGCCGGCACCCACAGCGGATCTTCCAGAGTCCGGGTATCCAGCGCCAGATCTACTGGATAGTGACCCGTCAGGTTTGTAATAAAGAGAATCCCGTCCTTACCCGTCTTGCCAGGCAAGCGGCTGCCGTTCCGCTTGAATGCAACTCCGGCCAGCGGCACATCCCCTTCGCTGAATACCCCATCCTGGTCATTGTCGAGGAAGACACGCGCTGATACCGCCCCCATTCCGGCGGCGGGCCGGGAATCAAACTTCCAGTCCGAGGTGCGGGGTTCCTGGGCAACACCCATGGTGATGCCAATATTGAGACTGTTATTTCCTGCCGTGCTGTAAATAGCGCTGGCATTGAAAGCGAATTTTCCGACGGGACGACTGACGCCCAGACGAAACTGCGTATCGGTAAGCTGATACTGTCGGTTGATTCCGGCGGAATACACGAATGCCCCACGCCGGATCCCGTCGAGTGTCAACGAGGCATTCGTGATCTCCGAATTGGGCTGGGTCGAATAGCCGATCTCGCCGCGAAGACTGTATTTCCGTGAAAGCGCACTGAGGGCGAGTGTGCCGATGAGCTGGTCCGCCTGCGCCGGTGCGCGAACAAAGCTCAGGTTATTGCTCGCCGAAAACCGTCGGTAGGACACGGCCAGAAGATTGTCCAGTTGCTGCCGTTCCGCGCCGGATGCATAGCCATCCCGCTGGTACCGGAGATTGATCGGAATACGCGAGAACATCCCGCGGGGAAGCGCGGAATTGAGATTCACGGAGAGCCGCGAGACCAGGGGATCAGGGAGCAGCGGAAAAGTATCGCTGACGTAATCATTCAACACGTCATTCTGTAGTTTGACCGAGGTGGAATCTCCAATGCGGCCCTGCGCGCTCAGTTCATACATCGAGCCGCTGTTGGAGCTACCTACGACATCACCAGCGAAGAAGATACCGCCCAAGAGACTGCGGAACCCGACACGCCCGTATTGACTGTCCCTTGCCGGTTGGCCCAGCAACTGTTGCGAACCCAGGGTGAATCCCTGGTACTCGAAACTCATGGACAGGTTCTTGGCAAGTCCATAGTCATACTGCACCCCGGTATGGTATCCCCCGAACTGGCCCTGGGTGGCTGATGCCCCATAGTATTTCTTACCCGGCTGCAACAAGGCATCGCTCAACTCGTAGCTGTGGGTTTCTTCGCGCCTCTGGCCCTGGGGTCCGTAGAACACGAGGCGAAAATAGTTCTTGCCGAAGTACAGGGGAACGTTGTCAAAGATATACTGGCCCTGTATCGGTTCGGTCTGATAGCCGATCAGTACATTGTTCTGGTACAACTCCACCTGCCATCCGGGCAGCAATTCTCCCTGGAACCGCTGGCGGTCGTACTCGCTCTGCCGCGCCAGCGGGTAACTACTTACCATGACACCCATCTGTGGCTCGTGCGGCGTCGAGATCAATGCCGAATTGGGGGAATTGACGTCGCCGAATGCATACTCGCTGGCATTCAGCGCTCCGAGCAGCCTCGACGCTTCATCCTTGCGGCCCATGGTGAACCGGATATTGTCCACCGGAGACTGGTCGCTCCCGTTGACATACAGGGTGGACTCCATGTCCAGCAGGTCGCCCGTGCCATGGACCACATAGCTTCCGGAAAAACCCGTCTGACCGGTCGTTCCGTTCTGCGCGGCACTCCCATTTATGGTCGTCGTAAGAAAGGGAGTGGACCAAGATGCGTACGGCTCGAAATAGCCCGGATAGTTGTGCTCCACTGGCCGGCGCTGCGCCAGGGAACGGGCGAATCGCTTCTCGCGCTCCATACGCGCCTCAAAAGGCAGTTTGATGGACGAGCGCAACGTCGCCGTCGAGGAATAGAGATCGACGTCTATCTTGAACGGAAGCCACTGTGACAACAGGTCGGCATCGACATAGATATCGTTCGGATAGACCTTCACCTGGTCTCGATTCAGCGGACGGATCTTCCCGGAAAGGATCACCTGCCGCCGCGCCACGTCGAGGTAGAAGGTTCGCTTTTCGTCATACAGGAACCCTACGGCCGTGCCTTTCTCTGGCTGTGTCTTGATGGCCAGATCCGTAAGCGATGCCAGTTCGCCAAGCGGCACCAGCACGGACCCGCCGGATGCGTAGGCTTCCAGCAGTCCATCGAAGGTGTAGGAATGAACCCGAACGCTGAGTAGGCGCAGGTTGTTGTCGTCGGGTTCTTCGACGAGCGATGCGTTTGCCGCAGTGGCGTTCGAGGCGGCGGGTCCGGCCGCAGCGGCCATCACAGGCACAAACGAGACGAGCAGAAAAACGAAAACGAGAAATCGGGGGTCGGGAAGAGAGAGTGTTCTTATGCTGTGTGTTCCATTGCGGCTATGGTCAGATTTCCTCTTCATAGCGCATTCGCGGGCGGAGAGTTTCACAGTCAACGGTCGCTTGCCGATTAATTCGACGATGGATTGAAATCCCGGGTTGCAATGACCTTTCCTCCATCCTGAGAGGGGGCCTGGTACACAACCGTCAGCACACACTTATCAAGAGGCTCACCCGACGGAGAAGTCAGATTCAGGCGAAACTTGCGCACGGGATTCGGTGTGTAGATCGCCACGCCCTTGATGGCCGCCACCACCAGCTTCCCGGTCTTGCCCGGCGCCTTATGAAACACCGTGAAATCTCCGAACACGGACTGATTGCCCGATCGATGCGCCTCGAATTCCAGTTGCGCCTGTTTGTGCGCGCTGGTCCGATAGTGGATGGCAAACTTGTCCAGGGTGACCGACGCGCTGGTTTGCCCCTGGCGCACAATCACGGGAATCGACAGACCTACAACCGGAATCAACCGGACCCCGAGACTCTTGTTGTGATTTCCCTGAGACTCAATGCTGCTTCCGGTTTCGGACGGCACCTCCCGGAAAAGGAGGTGAGAGCGGTACTCACCGTCAGCGAGGTTTGGAGGCTTGCGAAGCATGAGCCGTACGGTCTGGCTTTGTCCCGGCGGCAGGGTAATCTGCCGCGGTGCGTACCTGACCATTTGATCGGCAAATTTCTCGCCCGGCAGGGGTTTCTTTACGGCCTCGAAAGCGCCGGTCTCTGTCATGCGCTTACGCTCAAAAGAGATTCGGAATACCGTGGTCTTGGTCCCACGATTGACGAGCTGGACACTTGCGGTTCGCGTACGTCCCTCGAATACCACACGTGTAGGCGCGATCATCAGGCTCGCGGCCTGGACCTCCAGCGGGAGGCAAAGCGTGATCGCCAGAATCAGGCAGCTTGTGAAACCGTTAACGCGGAAGCGTCCATTGCCTTTCACAGAGGTGGGTCTTGTAGATCTTGCCGGCATGAGTCTCAGGTCCGATCCGTCATTGTTGTTGAATTCCTCGGCCATTGTTAACCGCATAGCACAACAATACAACGGGACATCCGCGCCCGGGATGCCCCGCTCGCAGCCGGGCCGCGCCCTACTGGTAGGTCACGGTAACACTAACCGTACCGGTGTAAGTGCCCGTAGCCTGACCCGCTCCAACCGTAACCGTCCCACCAACACGCAGTGTATCGGCACCGGTTCCGCTCAGACTCGGCGGGGTACCAGCTGCATAAGCGGTGGCGTAGGTATTGTCATCGTTGAAAGAATAGGCCGTGTAGGTGATCGCCATGGTATTGGCGCCACTGGTGAGGTTGGCACTGGAGGCCGTTGTATCGACCAGGTAGGCCGCATTGTTCGCCCCGCCTACGGCGAATTCCGCGGCGGCTGGCGTTCCGCCGGTCGACGTGGTAGCGCCACCCGCGGTCGTCGTATTGTCTCCGTTCACCGTCATGCTGCCGCCGGCACCGCCGTCACTCATAACGCCGAAATCGAGATCCGTGGTCTTGCTGATCGTGATAGCGGAATACAGTCTTGCGGTCACGGTACCGGTCGCATTCGCGGCCAGAGCCGAGTTCGCCCACGCGAGCGGACCGACGGCTGCAAGCAAGCCTACAAGTATTTTCTTCTTCAAGTTCATGACATCTTCTCCTGATCTCTGTTTTTTTGCTTTGGGCGCGGTAGCGCGACACATCCCTCTCTCGCTCCCTCCGGTTCACTACCAGGACAAGGCAATATCCGTACCAATTGCAGTACTTATGTTCAGTCGGCTCACCGAAGGTTTCAGCCCCCTCTGAGCTCGCGAAACCCTGCCTAATAAAATGATCTTATATTTAGTGAGTTTCTCTCAATAGCTTATGTGATATAGCAGAAATTGCAAGTAACCATATGATACATATATTGTTTCGTTCAGTAATAGGTGATGGTCACGTCCATCATCCCTGAATAGGAGCCGAATACCTGATTCGGGGCAACATTGAGCGTGCCGCCTATGGCCAGGACCCTTTCCCCAGTGGCGTCCAGAACGCTGGCCCCGGAGGGCTGGCTAAGGAACTGATTTACAACCATGGTATTGCCATTGCGGTCGGTCAACGTGACCGCGAGCGGCAGGCTCACCGTGAAATTCGCATTTGGCGTCCCGACCAGATGAAAGGTGGCCGGACTGCTGATGCTGGCCGAGTTTATGTTCGCCCCGCCGGTGCTGGTTCGGGACCCATCCGGACCGAGAACCACGGTAGCGGCGTCGGGACCTGCCGTCAGTTCGCCAAAATTCAGCGCCACCGAGGCAGAAACCGAGGTCGTTGTCAGTACATCCGCCCGCACCAGTGCGGTGCCGGTGGCGGCGAAGCCGTCCACGGCAACCAGTGCCAGCGCCAAACCAAGGGCACTGGACCAGCCGATTCTGCAGCGATTCTTGTTCATAGCCATCCCGGTTTTCCTGTTCCATTCCCGATCAAACTGCGGGATTCGTTAATAAGTAACTGATTAGTATAGATTTACTTCTCAATCAAGTTACCCCAACCCGATCTTCAGCTGCCTATAACCTAGTTCCAGTTCACCGTCAGATTGAAGGTGCCGCTGTACAGACCTTGGGTTTGAGTGCTGGCCACCGTCAGTTGCCCGCCCACGTACAGGGGCCCTGCGTTATAGTTCCAAGGCGTGGTCGGGAGATAGGTCTGGCTGCCGCTATTGTCCAGCCAGGGCACCAGGGTCATGGTGCCGGAAGGCCCAGTCAGCGTTACGGAAGCATCCACCGTAATTGTCGCCGCATATTGGGAACAGCCGCTCGGGTCCGGATCCTGGTACTGGGCGCCGCTGTCATCAAACGTGAATGCGGCTCTTTGCAGGCTACCGCCGATCAGGGTCAAGCCAACCAGGCTGTTGGTCTGGGCAGCGTCCCAGGCATTATTCGGGTAGATCGTGACCGTGCCCCCTGAGCCCGGTGGGTAGGCCAGAATGCCGAAATCCAGGCCCTGTCCCGCCGTAATCACGATATTGTTCCTGCAATTGGGTTTGTTGACTTTCCAACCGGGTGGCGGCGGGGCAGCAGACACCGGGCCGGCCTGAGCCAGGCTCAGGACCAGGGCAACGCCCAGAAATCCCTTGATTCCGATTGGAATCTTCATCCCTTGGCCCCTTTTTCCCGGAACAACCGCAAATACAGCGCAGAATTGGACGTGTTCGAATCGCACCGACGATCTTCGCGGCCCAATCCACGATGGGACAAGTCATATCCTATATTTTCGCTGCTCACAAGCGAGCATATGCGAAAGCCGTGCCAATTCAACTACTTTCGCACGAAAGCGGGGAATCTGTGCTGTAGGACAGCCGCTTGAGGGCTGGAATCAAGCGATCTCGACCGAGCGAAATCAGGGAGTTATTCGGACCGGGGTTCCCGGGACAGCAGGGCCTCTACCGCCTCCTGGGGAGAGGACTTGCCTTCGAGCACGCGGGCGGTCTGTTCGGTTATGGGCATATCGACCCCGTACTTGCGCGCTACTGCCAGCAACTCCCGAGCGGTGCTCACGCCCTCGGCCTCCTGACCCAGTTCTGCCATGATTTCCGCCAGCTTGCGCCCGTGGCCCAGGCCGATCCCGACCCGCCGGTTGCGCGACTGGTCATCGGTGCAGGTCAGTACCAGATCACCGACACCGGCCAGCCCCATAAAGGTCTCCGCGTGCCCGCCCATGGCCACACCGAGCCGGGTCAACTCGGCCAGACCGCGGGTGATGAGGGCCACGCGCGCGTTGGCCCCAAAACCGAGGCCGTCGCTGATGCCGGCGGCGATGGCGATGACATTCTTGATGGCGCCACCCAGCTGCACGCCGACGACATCGCTGTTGGTATAGGCCCGTACGCGATCACTGCGCAGCCAGGAAGCAATCTCCTCGGCCACCGCTTCCCGGGTGGAGGCCACGGTGAGACCCGTGGGCAGATTCTGCGCCACTTCCCGGGCGAAGGTTGGTCCGGAGATCACGCCCGCAGCGACGTCCGCGCCCAGCTCTTCCTCGACGACCCGGGAAAGCAACTTTCCCGTGCCCGGCTCCAGCCCCTTGGTGGCCCAGGCGAGCACCGAGTTCGGCTGCAGACGCGGGGCCAAACGCGCCAGTGTGGCGCGAAAGGCATGGCTGGGCACCACGACCAGAAATCGCGTCACTTCATGGGCGACTTGCGTCAGGTCTTCGTGGGGCTCCAGCGAATCGGGCAAGGAAAGACCCGGAAGGTAGCGGTTGTTGCAGCGCTCACGCGCCATCTGCGCGATGCGGGCCGGGTCGTGACCCCAGAGCAGGGTCCGGTGTCCGTTGCGCGACAGTAGGATTGCCAGGGCCGTACCCCAGGAACCGGCGCCCAGCACGGCGATAGGCGTCGCTTGAGAACCGGGGTTCATGTGCGGGGGTTGGCCTCAGGCCGATTGGGGCTGGTGGCGTTGCTGAAACAGGGCTTCGAAATTGATGGGGTTGACCAACAGCGGCGGGAACCCGCCATGACCCACCAGCGACGAGACAACTTCCCGCGCATAGGGAAGCAGGATGTTCGGACAATTGATCTCCAGAACCGGCAACATCTGATCGTCTGGAATGCCTTGGATGCGAAACAGGCCCGCCTGGTGAACCTCCACCAGAAAGATGTTCTTCTCATCCTGTTGGGCGGTTACCGTCAGCTGCAGCACGGCCTCAAAGATCCCTTCCTGCCCATCGACCCGACCGTGACTCATATCCATTTGCACACTGAGCTCAGGCTGCGATTCCTGCAGAAACACCGCCGGCACATTGGGGGCCTCGTAGGAGAGATCTTTGACATAGATCTTCTCCAGGGAAAATTGGATATCAGTCGCCTGTTGTGAGTCGGACACGTCTGCTCCCGTCGTCTGTTGTTGTATTTCCCGGTTCCTGTCGGGGGAATCCGGTCAGTCCTGCAGCATCTCGTCCAGTTCGCCGTCCATGTCCAGCTCCGCCAGATCCGTATAGCCGCCTACGTGCCGATCCCCGATGTAGATCTGGGGAACCGTATTGCTCCCGGTCAGACGCGCCATTTCCTGACGCAGTTCCGGTTGCAGATCGACACGAATCTTGTCTACCTCAACACCCTTCTTGCCGAGCAGCCGCAATGCCATCTGGCAATAGCCGCAACCGGCCGTGCAATACATGCGTACCTTGCTCGTCATATCACTTCTCGACAGGTAGATGCTCCTTTTCCCATGCCATCAGACCACCGTTCAGCGAATACACCTGCGCAAACCCGTTCTTGCGCAGGGTCAGGGCGCCACGAATCGAACGGTTTCCGGACCGGCAGGTTACAAGAATGGGTTGCTGCCGATATTTTTCAAGTTCATTCACGCGCGCTGCCAGGTTTCCCAGCGGGATATTCATCGCTCGCGGCAGATGTCCCTGCTGAAACTCGGTCGGTTCGCAAACATCGACGATCACGGCCGATTCACGATTGATCAGGTTCACGGCAGACTGGACCGCCGACGTCCGGATCCCGTAGATCAGGCGCAGCAACGGCGACCAGGCAATCATGACCAGAATCACCACCAGGGCGGCGAACAGATACCAGTTCTCAATGACGAATTTCATCGCTGCGGGTTCCCGGAAGGGGTCGATAGAAAACCAGATTAGGGCAGGCTTGTCGATGCCGGCGAAGCACCGACAGATAGCGGATCAGGACATCGGTATGGAGCCGCCGGCGGTGCAAAATGCGTCGCGAAGGGAACCGATGAGATTGAGAATCTTGGGATCGCTGATCCGGTAGTACACCTTGTTGGCGTCCTTGCGTGAGGCCAGGATGCCCTTGTCGCGCAGGATCGACAGGTGTTGGGAAATATTGCTCTGCGAGGTGCCAACCTGCTCGACGATGTCCTGAACGCTGACTTCGGTGGTGCTGCCAAGCAGGCACAGGATCTTCAGGCGCAGCGGGTGCGCCATCGCCTTGAGCGAACGGGAAGCCTGATGGATATCCTCTTCGCTGCTAATCAATACATTTTCCATGGTCTCTGCTGCCAGGCTCATTAACCCTGCCTCACTGAATTCTTGCCAATTGGACCGGATGTCCGCGGTGCCAATACCACACCAATCCGGTGATAGGTGCTGTCACGTATATTAAAACATTATACAATAACGATGTATTTGAGAAGCCCTGGTCGTCAGCGGCGGGGCAAATTTGCTGTGTCGCAGGAGAAACACCGAGTCTGCCCGTATGAGCTCTATACCCAAACCCGTATTTCTGCTGATCCTGGACGGCTGGGGCTATCGGGAAGACCCGGAAAACAATGCCATTGCCGCCGCCCGGAAACCAAACTGGGACCGCCTCTGGAATGACTACCCCCACACCCTGATCCACGCCTCCCAGGCGGCGGTCGGGCTGCCCGCCAGCCAGATGGGCAACTCCGAGGTCGGACACCTGAATATCGGCGCCGGTCGCGTGGTGTACAAGGAATAGACCCGAATCAATCGTGCCATCGGTTCCGGCATGTTCTTCAAGAACAAGGTCCTGACCGACGCCTGCGATCTCGCTATTGAAAATGGCCACGCCGTCCACATCCTGGGCCTGCTCTCGCCCGGCGGTGTACACAGCCACGAGGAACACATACACGCCATGGCGGAACTGGCGGTAAAGCGGGGGGCAAAACAGGTATACCTGCACGCCTTTCTCGACGGACGCGATACCCCGCCCCAAAGCGCGGCGTCGTCCATCCAGGCCATGGAAGACCGTTTCGCCAGCCTGGGCGGCGGGCGTTTTGCATCCATCATCGGCCGCCACTATTCGATGGACCGGGACCACCGCTGGCCGCGGATCCAGGCCGCCTACGATTTGATCACCGAGGGCAAGGGAGAATTCCAGGCGCCCACTGCACAGGAGGCGCTGGACATGGCCTATGCCCGCGGTGAGACCGATGAATTCGTCAAGGCAACCGCCATCGTCCCGTCGGGCACGCAGCCTATTCAGGTGAATGATGGCGATGTGGTCGTGTTCATGAATTTCCGCTCGGACCGCGCACGCCAGATTACGCGCCCATTCATCGAACCGGATTTCGACGCCTTCCATCGCGAGCGCACCCCCAAGCTCGGGCGCTTCGTCAGCCTGACAGAGTACAACTCCGAATTCGATGTACCGGTTGCCTTTCCGCCAGAGCGACTCGAGAATGTGCTCGGCGCCTATCTCGCCTCCCTGGGAAAAAGACAGTTGCGCATTGCCGAGACCGAGAAATATGCCCATGTAACCTTCTTCTTCAATGGCGGCGTGGAGGCACCTTTTCATGGCGAGGACCGCATCCTCGTACCCTCGCCTACCGATGTCGCGACCTACAACCTCAAGCCGGAGATGAGCGCGGGCGAGGTTACGGAAAAAGCGGTGGCAGCAATCCGCAGTGGCACCTATGACACCATCATCTGCAACCTTGCCAACCCGGACATGGTCGGTCACACGGGAGACTTCGATGCGACCGTAAAGGCGATCGAATTCCTCGACGGCCGTATCGAAGAGTTGGTTGAGGCGCTCCAGGAAGTGGGCGGCGAACTGCTGGTCACTGCCGATCATGGGAATGCCGAACAGATGTTCGATCCCGCTACCGGACAGGCCCACACCGCGCACACCACCAATCCGGTCCCCTTCCTGTACGTCGGTCGCCCCGCCACCATGGCCGCGTCCGGAGCATTGCAGGATCTCGCGCCGAGTATCCTCTATCTCATGGGCCTGCCGATCCCGGCGGAAATGACGGGTCGCCCGCTGATGAGCCTGGCGGAAGACAGCAAGGAAGCGCCGGAAAGCGCAGCCGGCTGAACCCCTCGACCCCCGCCAGGGAATCCGTGAAAATCCCGGGAGAGATGTCACACCCAACGGTATTGCGAGCCCCGATTCTGTTTCTGGCGTTACTGATGATTCCCGCCGGGATCGCCCGCGCCGATACCGAGGCGGAGCGTACCCGCATACACCGGCAGATCCAGGAACTACAGCAACAACTGGATCGCACCAAATCCCAACGCGAGAACGCCCGATCCGCGCTTCGCCAACTCGAACAGCGCATCAACCAACAGGGGAAATCGCTGGAACGAACCCGTGTTCAGCTGCGCAGCGCCCGGAGAAAGCTCAGACAACTTGAATCCCGGCGGTCGCGAATGGAGGCCGGCATGGCGCACCAACGCCAGCAGCTTGGTCAGGAGGCCCGAACCGCGCTTGTCGTCGGCCGCCAACCGTACCTGAAGGTGTTGCTCAGCCAGCAAGACCCGGATACCGTCAGTCGCGTGCTGACCTATTACCGCTATTTCGCACTCGCCCGCGCGGATCGCATATCGACGCTGCATGACAAGCTCGCGAGCCTGGAAACCCTGCAAGAGAAGATCCGCGGCGAAACCCGGACGCTGGAGCTGGCACAAAAGCGATACGAAGAAAACTCCCGCGGACTCAAGCACTCGCGATCACAGCGCCGCACCCTGCTCGCCAGCCTGGACCGTCGCGTGCACAGCCAGAGCGAACGGATTCGTGATCTCCGCCAGGCGGAGAAAAGACTGGATCGCCTGATGGGCGAACTCGATGTCAAGGAAACGCAAACCCGTACCCTGCCGTCGGGAACAAAACCGTTTCGGCGCCTGCGCGGAAAGCTGCCGCTTCCGGCCTCGGGCCGCATCACTGCCCGGTTTGGCGCACCCCGAACCGGCTATGGCGACATGCGCTGGAAAGGCATCTTCATCCGCGGCCGCGAAGGACAGCAGGTGCGCGCCATCTATCCGGGGAAGATCGTGTTCGCCGACCGGCTCGAAGGATATGGGCTATTATTGATAATCGAGCACGGTGATGGCTATATGACACTGTACGGTAACAACGAGAGCCTGTATAAAAAGGTCGGGGACCCGGTCGAGGCCGGTCAGGTCATTGCCAGTATGGGAAGTACCGGGAGCCCGTTTCATCCTGGTCTGTATTTCGAGGTGCGACACCAGGGCAAACCCAACGACCCCCTGCGTTGGTGCGCGCTCCGCTAGGAGACCTGCCATTCCCCACCGCAGAACAGAGATTCCGATGGAGAGTGTCCTGTCCGCAGGCACTGCGAACTGAGAGTTGACGATGCGAAATACCACGCGCTATGTACTGATCCTTTTGCTGGGCGTTTTTATCGGCGCCGCGGTCACCGTAGAGCACGCTGTGCGCGCCGAGAAGCCCACGGTTCAGGACGCCCTGGCGCCGCTGCCGCTGGACGAGCTGAAGACCTTTGCCGAGGTGTTTTCGCGCATACAACAGGACTATGTCGAACCGGTAGACAACAAGAAGATTCTCGAGGATGCAATCCAGGGAATGTTGTCGGGACTCGACCCCCATTCGGCTTACCTTGATCCTGAAGGCTACAAGGAAATCCGCATCGGAACGGAAGGCCAGTTTGGCGGCCTCGGTATCGAGGTGACGATGGAAAACGGCTTCGTCAAGGTAGTCACACCGATCGAGGACACGCCCGCGGCCAAGGCCGGTCTGCTCACCGGCGACCTGATCGTTCGCATCAACAAGGAATCCATCAAAGGCCTGAGTCTCAACGAAGCCGTTCGCAAGATGCGCGGCAAACCGGGGACGCGGATTGAACTGACCATCGTGCGCGAAGGCCACGACAAACCCATGGACTTCACGCTCGAGCGCGCCGTGATCAAGCTGCAGAGCGTCAAGCGCCGCTTGCTGGAACCGGGGTACGGCTACGTGCGTATCACCCAGTTCCAGGGCAATTCCGGCAAGGGCCTGACCAAGGCGTTGCGCTGGCTGCGTACGAAGAATAAACATGCTCTTAAGGGCCTGATCCTCGACCTGCGCAACAATCCCGGCGGGGTGTTGCCCGTTGCGGTATCGGTCGCCGACACTTTCCTGAACAAGGGTCTGATCGTATACACCGTGGGCCGGACTTCTGATTCGGATCTGCGCTATTCCGCCACCCCCGGCGACGCCCTCAAGGGTGCCCCCATGGTGGTGCTGATCAACGGCGGATCGGCATCCGCGTCAGAGATCGTTGCCGGCGCACTGCAGGATCATCACCGTGCCGTCATAATGGGCACGCGCAGCTTTGGCAAGGCATCGGTACAGACCATCATACCCATGAGCAACGGCGGCGCCCTGAAGCTCACCACGGCGCGCTACTACACGCCCAAGGGCCGGTCCATCCAGGCGGAGGGGATTGAGCCCGACATCGTCACCGAGGAAGGCAAGCTCACCGTCGCCAAGCACGAGCCGACGCTGAAAGAGGCCGACCTCGCGCGTCATCTGAAACGGGTAGGGAAGGACAAGAATGACGCCCAGACAGCCAAGGAATCGAAGGACGTGACCGATGGGGACTTCCAGTTGCGCGAGGCCCTGAACCTGCTCAAGGGCATCACCATCATGGGCGAGAACAAGGGGCAGTGATGTTTCACGCGGCGGGCGAGCCACAAACCCGACGCGTCAGAATACTGCTCTGCGCGGTCCTGCTTGCAGCGCTGGCACTCCCTGTCGGGAGCGCGATCGCGAAGTCGGCCGGGCCCGCCCTGGTCGCAATTATCATCGATGACCTGGGCAATAATCTGGACCGGGGTGTGGAGGCGTTAAATCTGCCCGGTCCGGTGGCCTGCGCCATCCTGCCCGATTTGCATTATTCCACGCCGCTGGCAAAACGCGTTCACCAGGCCGGTAAGGAAGTACTGCTTCACTTGCCGCTGGAACCTACCGTTCGCAAGGACCTGCTCGGACCGGGATCGCTGGTCGACAAAATGGACCTGAACTCCGTCGAGTCCTCTCTCCAACAGAGCCTGAAGACTGTACCCTTCGCCGTCGCTATCAACAATCACATGGGTAGCCAATATACACAGGACGACGCGGCCATGGATCGCCTTATGGATTCCATACACATCCTGCGGCCCGATCTCTTCTTCGTCGACTCGCTGACGACGCCTCACAGCGTCGTCCGCCAGACCGCGGCGGAGTATGGCATTCCTTCCCTGTCCCGCGACGTCTTCCTGGACAATGACCGATCGCCGGACGCCATCAACAAACGGCTGGATCAGCTCTTCCACATTGCACGACTCCACGGAACAGCCATTGCGATTGGCCATCCGTATCCGGAAACCCTGAAAGTCCTGCGTGAGCGCCTCAAATCATTGTACAAGGGCGATGTGCGGCTGGTCCCGCTCTCTCTCATCCTGGCACTCAAGACCAATGTGAGCGAACCTTGACGCACGTACTGGTTCCACTTGCCGAGGGTTTCGAGGATCTCGAGGCGATCACCATCGTGGATCTGTTGCGGCGTGGCCAGATTGAAGTAGTCACCGCTGGCCTGAAACCGGGTCCGGTCCAGGGCAGCCGGGGAACGGTGGTGATCCCGGACATGGGCCTGGACCAGGCGCTGCAGGAGCAATTCGACATGATGGTTCTGCCGGGAGGCCAGCCCGGCGCGACTAATCTGCAAAAGGATGAGCGAATCCGGATACGCTTGCAGGAAATGGCGGCAGACAATCGACTGACAGCTGCCATTTGCGCGGCGCCGGCCGTGCTTGCCGCAGCGGGATTGCTGGACGGCCGCAAGGCTACATCCTTCCCGGGCGCAATCGATCCGGATAGATATCCGAATGTTCACCTTGGCAACGAGCCCGTGGTGCGCGATGGCAATATCATTACGTCGCGCGGTCCGGGTACCGCGATGGATTTCTCCCTCAGCCTGATCGAAATCCTTTCCGACAGGAAAACGCGGGACGCGGTTGAGGCCGCCCTGCAGCGTCCACAGCTTTGAGTTTCGGTACACGGAGGAAGGCATGTCCGAACAACGTCAAATTCAGATCCGCCCGCTGCGCGGTTCCGACCTGGATGCTGTGATGCAACTGCATCGGGAACTGGGATGGAACCCCGCCTTTCACGCCGACGGCAGTACCTTGCGCCAGCGACTCTCTGCCCTGACCGCCGAAGAAGATTCCCTGTTGCTTGTGGCGGAGGTAGATGGAGTCGTCGCGGGTTACATCCATGGCGAGATTGTCACTTACCTCCTGTTCGCCGGGCGGGAAATGCTGATATCCGAAGTCTTTGTCATCGAGACGCATCGCGGTACGGGGATCGGGTCAGCCCTGGTGCGGGCGATGGAAAAAGAAGCAGTGGACCAAAGGTGTTTCCGCATCAGCCTGCTGAACAGTCGCGAACGGGAATCCTACAAGCGCGGATTCTATCCCTCACTGGGGTACAAGGAACGCGCCGGAACCGCCCTGTTCGACAAGCGTCTGGACTGGGGCTGAACGCCTGTTATCGGAAATTAAACCGCGTGGAAAAGAGGATGCGGGTCTGGTTGACGTTAAACAGATCCCAGGTGGGCTGATCGTAGGTGAAGTTCGCTTCCGCGCTGACGTTCCAGTTCGGATTGACGCTCCAGTTCCAACCGGCGGAAATACGGGTGTAGTCCTCCAGTTCGGACAAGCTCGCAGCCCCGGTCGCCGGATCGCCGGTCTGGTAGCGCAGGCCAACATAGGGCAGGTGACGCGGCCCTACCGCCCACTGACCGCCGACCGCCAGACCGTATACACGACGGGTGGGGTCGGCAATGCTCACGCTCTGCTGAAGCTCGTTGCCGTAGTACAGGCTTCCGGAAATGGCACTGCCTGCTTCGCCGATGTCTGAAGTCCAGGAAACAGAGGTGAGCGTATTGGCCGTGTCGGAGCGAGTGGTGTCGTTGTAGGCCGCCCACGCCCCCTTGCCATAGTGTGTCGCCACCGTTAGCTGGCCCAGCCCCTCAAACTGATGTCGCCACTTCAGACCCAGGGCGCTGAGTTCCTCCGACCGACCGTCCGAGAAAAGGGAGTCACGATGCAGAAGGGGAATGGAAAACGTTTCTCCTCCCAGGGCGAACCCGACTTCACCGCGCAGGGTGCTGGAGTCGCGGTTGATATCCGCTTCCGGGCCCCGAAATACGTGGTCCATTCCTACCTGGCCTTCCACCAATGACTGGGGATGATTGCGCAGAAGTGCCGACGGACGATCGTGCTCGCGCAGGGCCTTCAGTGTGGCTGCATCAAAAGAATCCGCGGGGTAGGCACCGGTAAACACCGTTTCGCCAAACCAGGTGAGTTTCTGGTCCGCATGGACCGCGCCACCGGCGGCCAGTCCGGCAGCCAGAAAACATGTGAGAATGGTTCTTTTCATGATTTTGTCCGCACCCGCGCCCCGGGACCATATTTTAATAACTGCCCATTCCTACATCATAGGATAACCGATTCGCCCCCCGAGGTCATAAGCAATCGTCGGTAAATATCCCGGTTTTATCGGCCTGGAGACGAAAACCATGCCCGCACCAGCAGAATAACCCCGAGTCCCCCAAGGACCCATCCGGGAGCCGGGGGAGCGGCATAGGGCCGGTAACCCAGGGCCCGGGCCAGGGTCCCGGCGACCACCAGACCGGCACCGGTTACGGCGGCGAGGAGTTGGCGATACTGGCGCTCCCACAACTGCCGCCGTTCGCGTTCCTGCTCCCGTTCGTGCTCGGGGTCAAGTGCGCGCTGGTGCTGCAGGACCTCGTGCACCAGGGTCGGCAGCTCCGGTACCAGCTGCCACCACTTCGGAGCCTCCCGCCGCAAGGTCCGAAGCAGTGCCCGGGGCCCCAGCTGATCGCGCATCCACTGCTCCAGGAACGGCTTGGCGGTGACCCAGAGATCGAGGTCCGGATAGAGCTGCCGGCCAAGCCCCTCGATCTGGAACAGGGTCTTCTGAAGCAGGACCAGTTGCGGCTGGATTTCCATATTGAAGCGCCGAGCCGTCTGAAACAGGTGCAGCAACAGGCGGCCAAACGAAATGTCCTTGATGGGTTTGGCGAAGATCGGTTCGCACACGGCCCGGATTGCCGCCTCGAAGTCCTCGGCCACGGTGTCCGTGGGTACCCAACCGGCGCGCAAATGTGCATCGGCGACGGCGCGGTAGTCCCGATTGAAGAAGGCGAGAAAATTTTCCGCCAGATAGCGCTTGTCGGCCTCCCCGAGGGAACCCATGATGCCGAAATCCACTGCGCGATACTGGCCATCGGGAGTAACGAAGATATTCCCGGGGTGCATGTCGGCGTGAAAGAACCCGTCCCGGAACGCCTGGGTGAAAAAGATTTCGACCCCGTTGTCCGCCAGCTGCCGCAGGTCCACACCGGCCTCTTTCAGCGCCGTCACATTGCTGATGGGAATCCCCTCGATGCGCTCCATGACAAAGACTTCCTTGCGCACCAGGTCCCAATACACCTCGGGCACGTAGAGCAGATCAGAACTCTCGAAATTGGCCCGCAGCTGGCTGGCATTCGCGGCCTCCCGCCGCAGGTCCAGCTCATCATGGATGGTGCGACGAAACTGGTCCACAACCTCAACCGGACGCAATCGCGCCCCATCGGGCAGGTATCGTCGCACCAGTCTTGCGAGCGTATACAGCAGACGCAGATCGCGCTCGATTGTGCGCTCGATGCCCGGTCGCAACACCTTTACCGCGACTTCGTTGCCATCGAGCAAGGTCGCAAGATGAACCTGGGCGACGGATGCCGAGGCCACCGGTTCGCGTTCAAAGCGGGAAAATATCTCTTCCAGCTTGCGGCCGTACGTCTGTTCGATGATGGCCGCGGCCCGGTCTCCGGGGAATGGCGGAACCTTGTCCTGCAGCCGGGTGAGTTCCTGCGCAATGTCTTCGGGCAGCAAATCCGGACGGGTGGACAGAACCTGGCCGAACTTGACGAAGATGGGGCCGAGTTCTTCCAGGGCTTCCCGGAGTCGCTGCGCCCGCGGTTTGCGTGGCCGGTGGAACCAACGCCATGGCAGCAGGCGTAGCAACAAGCGATACGGGCGAAACAGGTGAATGGCGCGAACGAATTCGTCGAGATCGTGGCGCACGAATACGCTATTAATATGGAGCAAACGGGACCAACGCGTAGGAGGGATCATTCGGCTCAGTTCCCAAGCCGGGCAATGCGCACGGCCAGGCGGTCCACGTCACTGCGAAGGCGGTCAACATCGGCCAGAAACCGCTCGACCGATTCGCGTCGCGGTACCAGTCGTGCTTCTTCCTGCAGATACTCACTCGCGTCCGCGCGCACGGTTTCAGCCACATGTCTTCCCCAGCGCCGGAAGGCCTGTCCGCCTCGGCTCAGGCGATGGGCCAGGGAGTCACCCAGATAGCGCGAAAAGAACTCTTCCCAGTCGGGTCTGAAGTCCTTGAGAATGTGCTGAAAGCGCTGTCCCAGTTCCAGGTCCCCACTGATCTGCATACGTCCCGAGCGGAACACGCCGGCGGCGCGCTCGCCGCCGAGAAGCCGCGCAAAAGATGGAAGACTGCCCGATATGGTGACGTCGGGATCCCCGTCGAATTCCTGGCGAATGCGGAAGCCACCTTCGGATGTAAGGAAGTACCAGCGCCCGCCTTCTCGTTCCCCCGCCCCGATCACATGCAGGCAGAATACCCGACCCTCGATATCCCCGAGTCGTCGCAAGGTTTCCGGGTCGAGGCGCAAAAAGCGGTTGCCCGCGTCCTCCCCCAGTGCCGTTGCCAATCGTTGTATGGTCATCGTGTACTTCGCAGATGGTGACTGTGCGTGGACATTTGCTCAGAGATGATAGCCCTTGTGCACAGCAACAATGCCGCCACTGAGATTGAAGTAATGGGCGCGATCGAACCCGGCCTCGGTCATCATGTCCTTGAGGGTTTCCTGGTCGGGATGGCGACGGATGGACTCTGCCAGGTACCGATAGCTCTCCTCGTCCCTGGCCACCACTTTGCCCATAAGCGGCAGGATATTGAACGAATAGCTGTCATACAGCTTGCCGAGACCCGGGACTACCGGGTGCGAAAATTCCAGAACGACCGCGCGACCGCCGGGCTTGAGTACCCGGTACATGGACCGAAGCGCAGCATCCTTGTGGGTCACATTCCGCAGACCGAATCCAATAATCACGGCATCGAACTCGCCATCGGCAAAGGGCAGATCCTCGGCATTGGCTTGCACAATCTCCACGCCGGCAATTCCGGCATCGGCGAGCCGCGCCCGTCCCTGCTCCAGCATGGAACTGTTAATGTCGCTCAGACACACGCGGCCGGATGGACCGACACGCTTACGGATTCGCGCCGTCAGATCGCCAGTGCCACCGGCCAGATCCAGTACCGCCTGGCCGCGGTGCAGATCCAGCTGGTCGACCGCAAATCGCTTCCACATCCGATGGATGCCGAAGGACATCAGGTCATTCATCAGATCATAACGACTCGCAACCGAATGAAAGACCTCGCCCACCAGGCGCGTCTTGTCCCCCTCCGGCACCTCGCGAAATCCGAAGTGGGTAGTCCCTTCGCTACGGGGCGGTCGCTCGCTCATTTGCCGGCCTCGTCGGCAGAAACCTTGCGCTTGTAGCCGGCCTCATCAAGGCGTGCCAGATAGTCGGCCCAGTACTTGTCCTGCTGGTCGCCCAGTTCATACAGCGTCTCCCAGGAGTAGATACCGGTATTGTGGCCATCGTCGAAATGCAGGATTACGGCGTAGTTGCCCACGGGCTCGATCTGCTCAATGTTCACGTTTTCCTTGCCCAACTGCAGCACCTCCTGCCCGGGACCGTGCCCGCGCACTTCGGCCGAGGGCGAATAAACCCTCAGGTACTCACAGGGCAGTTCGAACCGCCTGCCGTCCTCGAATGCGATTTCCAGGATTCGGCTCGCGCGGTGAAGCTTGATTTCGGTCGGTTTGCTGCTCATGGGATCTGCCCTGGGGGTATGTCGTCGGGGCGGCGATTATACCGGCTTGGCCGGGGTCGCGCAGAGAAACCATATAAGTGTGCGGATTTCCCCCGCCGCTGCCAAGGACGCTATCCCCGGGAGCCGCCTTGCTCCGCCAGCCAGCCGGCCACGGTCTCAGCATAGTAGGTGAGGATCCCGTCACCACCGGCACGTTTCATCGAAAGCAGGGCTTCGAGCACCGTGGCTCGTTCGTCCAGCCAGCCGTTCTGGGCCGCCGCCTTGAGCATCGCGTACTCCCCGCTAACGTGATAGACGAAGGTCGGGACGCCAAAACGGTCCTTCACCCGACGGACGATGTCCAGATAGGGCAGACCCGGCTTGATCATGACCATGTCGGCCCCTTCGTCCAGGTCCATGGCTACCTCATGCAGGGCCTCGTCGCTATTGGCCGGGTCCATCTGGTAGCTGTGCTTGTCACCTCCACCCAGAGCCGCCGCCGAACCCACGGCATCGCGGAACGGTCCATAGAAACTCGATGCGTACTTGGCGGCATAGGCGAGAATGCGAGTATGGATGTAGCCCTGGTCTTCCAGTGCCCCACGGATGGCACCGACGCGCCCATCCATCATATCCGAGGGCGCAACCACGTCCGCCCCGGCCGCGGCATGGGCCAGGGCCTGGCGCACAAGAACCACGACGGTTTCGTCATTGAGCACATAGCCGCTTGCATCGATCAGGCCGTCCTGCCCATGGGAGGTCTAGGGATCCAGGGCCACGTCCGTAATGACGCCGAGCTCGGGAAACTTCTCCTTGAGGGCGCGAACCGTACGCGGCACCAGGCCATCGGGATTGAAGGCCTCGGCCGCGTCCTCCGACTTCAACGACGGGTCGACAACCGGAAACAGGGCCACGGCCGGAATGCCAAGTTCGAGCAGGCGCCCCGCCTGCTCCAGCAACAGATCAATGCTGCGCCTCTCGATGCCGGGCATGGACTCCACCGCCTCGGTCCGCCCCTCACCATCAAGCACAAATACCGGCTGAATCAGATCGTCCACCATCAGCCTGTGCTCGCGCATCAGCCGGCGCGAAAACGAATCCCGCCGCATGCGGCGCATGCGGCGCGCGGGAAAGGCCGCCGAACTCTTCTTGTCTGCCACCGAAACCTGCCTCCTGTCACACAGGAAAAGACTACATCACGCAACGGATTGTGCCCAAAATCTCGGCACCTGCAAAACAAAGGGCCCGGCGAACCGGGCCCGAGGGATACCCTATTGACGATACTCAGGGCTGCTTAGCGTTTCTTCTTCTTCGCCTTCTTCTTCGCCTTCTTTTTCACGGCCTTCTTTTTTCCCGCCTTTTTGGCGGCCTTTTTCTTGACCGATTTCTTCGCTACCTTTTTCTTTGTGCCCTTCTTCTTGGCGGCCTTCTTCTTCGCGACCTTTTTCTTCACCGCCTTTTTCTTCGCTACCTTCTTTTTAGCAGCCTTTTTCGCAACTTTCTTCTTGGCGGCCTTCTTCTTCGCGACCTTTTTCTTCACCGCCTTCTTTTTAGCTGCCTTTTTGGCCGCTTTCTTCTTGGCGGCCTTCTTCGCGGCCTTCTTGGCCGCTTTTTTCGCCGGTTTTGCTGCCGGTTTGACGGCGATCCGGGGCGCGGCTTCGGCCTTCTCGATCTCACCCATGGCCTTGGCCAGAGGGCGGATCTGGGCCTCGATCACGTCGCTGATGTTGTTGAAGATGTCGTTGACACTGCCCACACCCTTGACCGTACGCAGCTTGCCCTGGGCGCGGTAGTAGGACGCCAGCGGTGAAGTCTGCTGTTCGTACACCGTCAATCGATTGCGCACCGTTGCCTCGTTGTCGTCGGATCGGTGCTGCAGGGCCCCGCCGCATTTATCGCACTTTCCAGGCTCTTTTGGCGGGGAGAAATAGATGTTGTAGATCGCACCACACGAACCACAGGTCCGACGCCCGGTGATCCGCTTCATCAGGACTTCGGTATCCACGTCCACCAGCAGGGCCAGCTGGATGGGCTGGGACGAGCGCGCAAGCATGGCGTCCAGGGCCTGGGCCTGGGGAATATTCCGCGGAAACCCGTCGAGGATGAATCCGGCCTTGGCGTCGGGCTGACCGAGACGCTCCTGGATAATGCCCAGAACAATATCGTCGGTGACCAGTTGCCCGGCATCCATGGCCGCCTTGGCCTTTTTCCCCAGATCGGTGCCAGCCGCTACGGCCTCGCGCAGCAGATCGCCGGGGCCTGCGTCCCTTTGCCGGATCCCGGCGCTCCTAGTAGTACGATTCTCATATTTTTGTTCTCGCCTCGGTAGGATTGGTAGCTGTTTTTACCGCTCTTTGATTCCCAGAAAAGGCGTGGGAGTGCGGCTAAAACTACCTATGGACCGCTTTGGCGTCAACGCTTTTCTGCGGGTTTTTCGCCATTTTTCGTTACATTTTGACGAATCACGCTAGGAAGCGTCAGCCATTTTGCGTTAATCTAGCGCCCACTTTGCGGCCGGCCGGGCGCCGATTCATGGCGGCGGCCGACGGAATCCGCCCGCAGGCAGGGCCAGAAACATGACAACAGCACCCGACTTCACCGAGACCGAACTGGCGATCGTGCGCGACACCGTTGCGAAACGCTATGGCAAGCCGATCGACATCCAGTTGGCAGACGCAGAAATCCGTCCCGACGCGGCCGCGCGGACCCTGGTCACGGTACCCGCCGTGTTCTGGTCGCAGCGACGTGCGAATTTCATCATTTTCAGGCTGGGCAAGGCCCGGTATCGCCCACAGTTTTTCTACCGCGGTTACGAGCAATTCGGCACCGGGCGCGAAGTCTTCGATGACATCGGCGACTGCGTCACCGCGGTCCTGCAGATACAGGCCGACCACGAGCGCCAGCTCGCCCAGGAAGCCGGCGCCTGAACCCCTTTCCGATACTGGCAATTCATCTAATTTGAGGAGAACGCAATCCCATGCCGAAAACCAAAACCAGGAAAACAGCCCGAAAGAAGACCGCGCGCAAACGTACCGCGTCCAAACCGGCACCCTTGAACGCCTTCTACGCCCAGTCCGGCGGCGTGACCGCAGTCATCAATGCCTCGGCCGCCGGCGTGATCGAGACTGCACGCAAGAACAAGAACAGGATCGGCAAGGTCTATGCCGGCCGGAACGGCATCATCGGCGCCCTGACCGAAGACCTGATCGATACCAGCAGGGATTCCGCGGCGGCGATTCGTGGTCTGCGCCACACGCCCTCGGGTGCCTTCGGTTCCTGTCGCTACAAGCTCAAGAGCCTGGAGCAGAACCGACGCGAGTACGAACGCCTGATCGAGGTTTTCAAGGCCCACAACATCGGCTACTTCTTCTACAACGGGGGCGGCGACTCGGCCGATACCTGCCTCAAGGTCTCGCAGCTGTCCGAAACCATGGGCTATCCCATCAAGGCCATCCACGTGCCCAAGACCGTGGACAACGACCTGCCCATCACCGACAACTGCCCCGGCTTCGGTTCGGTCGCCAAGTACATCGCCGTGTCCACGCGCGAGGCAAAGTTCCTCAAGCGCGTCGACGCTATGGTCAAGAAGCACGGCTACTGCACCGTCGTCGTATCGGAGGGCGTGCGCTGGCCCGAAGGGCGATTCCTCGCCGATACCGGCCTGAAGGACGCCTTCGGCCATGCGCAGCTGGGTGGCGCCGCGACCGTAATCGCCGGCATGGTGCAGAACGAACTCAAGCTCAAGAACCACTGGGCTGTGGCCGACTACCTGCAGCGGGCGGCGCGGCATATCGCTTCCAAGACCGACGTGGACATGGCCTACGCCATGGGCAAGGCCGCGGTTCAGTTCGCCCTCAAGGGTCACAACTCGGTCATGCCGACGGTGGACCGCATCTCGAACAAGCCGTTCAAGTGGAAGGTCGGCATGGCACCCCTGAACAAGGTCGCCAATGTCGAGAAAATGATGCCCAAGAACTTCATCACCGCCGACGGTTACGGCATCACGCAGAAATGCCGCGACTATCTGGAACCCCTGATCAAGGGCGAGGACTACCCGCCCTATCGGGACGGAATGCCCCAGTACGTGCGCCTGAAAAATGTCGCGGTGAAGAAGAAGCTGGGCAAGTTTTCACTGTAAAAACTGATAGCTAGCGGTATGGGCACGCATTGGCGCAAGAATTTTGATGATTTGATAAAAATTTCAAACTTGCGCCGGTGCGAAAGCCCGTGAAGGATTACCCGCGGTGATCTGACCATGGCCCTGGACAAGGAACGAGAGCTGTTGCAGGTACAGGCGGACTTCGGTAATTCAGGTCGGCGCCAGGGTTCACCAAAAGCGGAAATGCGCGCCTGATAGCCGGGCCAAAGAACGAAAACCAAACTGGAGAGAGGAGCATGCTCAAT
>JARRJV010000028.1 GCA_037388825.1 Acidiferrobacteraceae bacterium
CCGGAAGTGGAGGGTACCATCGGCCAGGCAGGAGATGGGGTGTATCTGGTGGAAACGGCCGAGGATGTTGCGTCCCTGGCGGTGCGTGATCCGTCGCGGCTGGCCTATGTGACCCAGACCACGCTGTCGGTGGACGACACCGCGCGGGTGGTGGCGGCCCTGATGCAGCGCTTCCCGGATATCACTGCGCCGCGCAAGGACGACATCTGCTACGCCACCCAGAACCGCCAGGATGCGGTCAAGGATCTGGCGCGCCGCTCGGCGGTAGTGCTGGTGGTGGGCTCGCCCAACAGATACAATTCAAATCTCCTGCGCGAAGTGGCCGAAGGGCAGGGGATTCCCGCCTACATGATCGACGGCCCCGATGACATCGAGCGCGACTGGCTACGGGACTGTGCCATTGTCGGAATCACCGCCGGCGCATCGGCGCCGGAAGTATTGGTGCATCAGGTGGTGGAACGTTTGCGGTCCTGGGGCGCGACCGGCCCGAGTGAACTCAGCGGCCGCAGCGAACGGATGGTGTTCGCCCTGCCCAGGGAGTTGCGGCCGAAGCCGGAGACCCGCACCGGCTAGCCGGCGGCGGGAATTCCTACCAGCAGTCGGCGCGTCCGCTATTGGTGGTCTTCTTCCCGGTGTTGGTCAGGCTGTAGGCCTTGCACTTGTCGTCTTTCTGCAGACCGGCTGCCGTCGGGGTCGCGGTCACCGTGTAGTCGGTCATGCTTGCGCTGGTGTTCAGGCTCAGACTGTAGTTGTTCTCGTCCGTGTTGAAGGGGGCAGCGTAGCCCAGGGCCTGCAGGCTTGCCGCGTAACGAAGATTGCGGGTGTAGAACTTTTCCTGCAGGGCGGCGACGTCCAGCAGCGCGCGCTTGGCCTCGGACCTGCGTGACTTGGCAGTGTAGTCGCGATAGGCCGGGTAGGCGATCGCGGCGAGGATGCCCAGGATCACTACGACTACCATCAGCTCGATGAGGGTAAAGCCCCGTTGGGAACCGCCGGCAGGCTGCGAGTTTCGCCACGCTTTCATCACATTCACGCTCCGTTTGGGTTGAACCGACTCCGGGATTGGGTCCGGACTCTTCGTTTAGTATAGACGCTGCAAGTGTAGCAGTCCGGGCGACGCAGTCACAAAAGGGCGCCCCACCGCGTCGTGCGGAGGGGCGCCCCGGTCCCGGATTGTCGCTGGCTACTACTTCTGGTACCAGTAAACCGGTTTCTTGTCGCTCCAGCCGGGCAGGTCCACGCCGGCGGCGCCGCCGCTCGTACCGACCAGGCCGGTGATCCCCCCGGGCCGGATGATGGTGACCAGTTCCGAGGGAATACCGCCACCAACGTTCTGTACCCGCACCCCGTTTACGCCCGTAGCGTTCACCAGGTTCAGGGTATAGAGCTTGCCCAGACCCTCGTTGGCCGCGCAGGTGACGGTCGAGGTTACCTCGTTGGCCGGGGTGTAGGTGGTGACGTAGATCACGTTGTCAAAGATCACCGCCTTTGCCAGACCCTTCTCGCCGACCCAGACCGTGGTGGATGGTGCCACCGGTACCACCTTGATCGCGGTCGCTTCCTTGAGCTCGATAAACCAGCCCTTGGACGTTTTCAGTGCGTTGGTCTTGGTCGTGACCTGGGCCGCGGTACCGGTATCCAGTATGTTCGCCGTCACATCTTCCAGATCGGGCCCGGTGATCGCTACCGTGCCCGACGGTGCACCGCCCGTACCGATGTTGTAGTCGCGCAAGGCATAGATGTAGTTATGCACGGCTTCCTTGTTGGAATTGATGGTCTGCCAGTCCACCGGATCGGCGCGGTTGCCCGTGGCGAAGGCCACCACGTCGTAGTTCGGCGTGTTGGAGTAGGTGCTGTCCGAGACCTGACTGATGTCCGGCGGATAGAACAGCTTGCGCCAGTCTTCGGGCGTGTTGAAGGTGGTGTTGCTGCAGTCACGCACATTGCTGGCGTTGCGCTGGCACACCAAATCGGCGAAGACATAGCCGGTGGACGCGCCGTTGGAGCCGACATCGAGCTGATTGTCGAGATCGATGCGCCAGACTTGGCCGCCCATGTCACCCACATACATGCGGTCAGCGGCGAAGTCCCCGTTGGTATCGGTCAGGGCCACCTCGGACGGGATCGAATAGATCATGTCGCTGAGCTGCAGATCCGCCGAGGCATCGCTGCCGGCGCGCCAGATCAGCGATCCGTCCGTGGGATCGACGATGTAGATCCCGTTGCCCATGCCGGCCGGGCTGGCCGCATTGTCGGTGCCGAAGGGACTGGACGAGGAGGTGGCAAAATTGCCCGAGTCCTGGCCCTTGTTGTAACCGCCACCGAAGATCAGCACGGTCTTGGCCACCGAGTCGCCGGCCGTGCAGCTGCCGCCGTTGCACTTCATGCGGATGTTGACCAGCTGCGGCACGGACCAGGTCTGACCCAGCTGTGTGAAGCCGGTCGTGGTCCCGCCCTGAATCACCCATTTCAGTTCGGGCTTGATGATCGTGCTGGTGCTCGTGATCGGCGTGCTGTAGCTCGAGCTCGGCAGCATATCGAAGGCATAGATGTTGCGACCGCCACGGCGCATGCCGATGAACATCCAGATATCTTCACCCTTGCTCGGATCGATGATGCCATTGCCGTCCGTGTCCTGGACCCACAGTACCGGCGTGCTGTCGGCGCCGTAGGGATGGGTGCCGTCGCCGTCCAGGGCCAAAGAGTATTGCTTGCCCAGCAGTTCCTGCGGGATAAAGGCCCATTGTTCCTCGCCGGTGCTGTCGTCGATCATATGGATCTGACCGTCATTGGTGGCGACAAGCAGCTTGATGATCGGCTTTCCGGTCGTCGAGTCCTTGCCCAGGGTGAGGGCCACCGGCCGGCTGTGCAGCGGATCGCCCATGGGCCAGCGCTTGTTCGTGGTGGAACCGAAGTCGTACCCGGTCATCCAGTCCAGGGTGCTTTCGACCGCCGTATTCTGTTCCGTGGTGGTCGGCAGGGCGGCGATGGTGCCGGTGCTATCCAGCAGGCTGTAGTCCGCCGTGGCCGCCGTGTACATCGCGCCGGACGTGGAATTGTCGATCTTGGTTCCGGAACTGGGCAGACCGGTGGTGTAGTCGCCCATGAAGGTATAGATGTTGCGTGCACCGGACTGGTTCTCGATCGCCTCACCCGCGCCGCCGGCAGTTACGGTGCCGCCGTCCGCCGAGCTGCTCCAGTAACTCTGGGAAGTCTTTTTGATTCGCAGGTTCGCGGTATCGATGGCCGGCTGCGGCGGGGTCTGGGAATCGATGATCTCGCCGTAGGTACAGCCATAGTTGGCAACATCACTCGTATTGCACAGGTGCAGCTTCTTGATGTTTCCGTCCCAGGCCACGGTGCCGGAGGGCTTGAACAGGGCGAAATAAATATCGTCACTGTTGTACAGCTTGTTGAACGCGTTCACCGACAGACTGGGCGCCGCGAACGAGGACGAGGTCGTCTGGATATCGATGATGGCGGACTGCAGCGACGATGCCAGCTTGTTCGCGTCGGAGGCATTGAAGTACTGGCCATGTCCTGCTTCGGCGGTTCGTTTCAGCAGATCCCGGCCGCTGGTCGAAAGCCCGGTTCCGAAGCCCACGGTATAGGTCAGTACCCGCTGCGTCCCGTCCAGAGTGGCATTCGGGATGATGTCGTTGTTGTACATCCAGCCGGCAAGATCGTCGAGGCGATCCGAGGTGCCCGCCGTGGTCGCGGTTGAGCTGCCTGTCGAGTTCGGAGTCGGGTAGGCGATGATTCCCGGCAGGTTGTCAATGTTGGAGTTTGCGGCGCCATCGTTGGTCGGGTCACCGTCGGTAATGACGATGACGTATGCCTGCTGGCACTGGTATTTGAACGGCGAAATATAGGTCCCGCCAGTGCTGGTGTACCAGGAATCCACATTCGTGCGATCGATGCTGCCGTAGTTATAATCCGCGCAATAGGCGCTGTTACTGGCGTCCTCGGCGCACACGTCCGGATAGGGTCGTGGATATTTGACATCACTCCCGGAATTGCCGGTGTCCCAGTTGCTGCCGCCGTAGGTAACGCTGCCTCCACTGAAATACTGCTTGGCTTCCCACAGGGTCTCGGCCAGCGGAGTGTAGTTTGGACGACTGCCACTGCCGTAGCTGGCGCC
Source organism: Acidiferrobacteraceae bacterium (assembly GCA_037388825.1). NCBI lineage: Bacteria > Pseudomonadati > Pseudomonadota > Gammaproteobacteria > Acidiferrobacterales > Acidiferrobacteraceae > Acidiferrobacteraceae bacterium. Next base: position 4,142 of record JARRJV010000028.1, read on the forward strand.
GGGGTTCACATAACCACGCACCTCCGCCAGGGTATTCTTGAGCGAGGTCCGCCAGGGGTCGGTCAGTTTGCTGATGCGGGCAACGACACGTCCGCCATTTGGATTGCTGTTGTTGTTGTTGTAGACCATGAGCCCGAGACGGACGTTGATATTGGAATTGACGATCTGGGTGACTGCATCCTTGGCCGTCTCCATACGGGTCTGGGTAATGGTCGTCTTGGGTCCCCAGTAGTAGTTGAGATAGTTGCCGCTGTAGAGCGTGATGCCACCGTATGCAGTCCAGCTGATTTCCAGGCTGGAACTGCTGGTGTAATTGTTATTCTTGGTTGAATCCGCGTATAGGGTATCCGAGCCGCCATAGGTCTGGCTGTCGGCCGCGCATTCGACGAGATCATCAAGGCCGGCGGCCACGTTGCCCCAGTTCTTGGTGGGGGCGGGGTGGTACTCGGCAATGTAGTCACTCGAATAGATACCGGTTGCGCCGGCACTGGTTCCCAGATTGTTTGCCGCGTGCGAACAGTTGTTGTTGCTCGCGCTGAACCATTGCAGGTTGGACGTGCTGTCTGCATCGCTCGGGATCGATCCGTCATCGGTCCAGTAGATCTTGCTGGTGTCGAATATGTAGCCGTTGGTCTTGGTCGAATCGCCCGCATAGGTGTTGGTCGCATCGTAGGGCTGATTGATGGTTACGGTGTTCGATTCCATACTCCCCGAGTTGTCGAGGATGATCAGGATATTCGGCGCATCGTCGCGGGCCACGGTAGGTGGAGCCAGATAGATGTCCGTATCGTCGGCACGGACCTGGACCAGTCCCGATCCGAACAGCAGGAGTGTGAGCAGTGTGCTTAGCGCAATTCTTGTCTTGTTCATGGCCATAACTCCTTGGGTTCCCTTCAGGGGCTCACGCCACCCGCGTAAAGTTGTTTGAATCCTGCGACCACCGTGGCCGAGGCCCCGGAGGTGGTGGTTGCCACGGCCGTCTTGTCAAACACGATGAAGGCAACCGAGTCGTTGATGCGGGCACTGAAGCCGGAGCCGCGTCCGGCCTGAAAGGGTTCGCCGTTGCGTTGCGCCGTGACCGTGACCTTGGCAGTGGTCGATGGGTTGAAGGACGCGGTGGTGGCGTTGAAATAGTCGTAGGTCAGGCTGGCGGCACTGATCAGGCCCGACTCCGCCGCCTGGAACGCGGAGGTGGAATCCTGCACGTTGCCCGACATGCGCACTTCCAGCACCGAGGTCTTCATGGCGCTGACGCCGAGGATGGTCAGGACCACCAGGACCATGAGCACCATGACCAGGGCGACGCCTTGCTGGGTTCGATTCGCGTGTATCGATCTCATATCCCTGGTCCCCTAGGGCGTGTTGCTCTGGGTCACGGAGTGATTCCGGACCATGATGGTTGTGCGGAAAACATGGCGCTGATATCGGCGCGCCGAATCGGTAGTCGGCAAGGCGCCGGCATCGAAGTCCGTGCTGCCGTCGCCGTCCACATCGTATTTGTTGCTGTCCAGATCGACCGCGGAGGCCGAGGCCGAGGATTTGTCGCCGCGGATGGTGTTGTCCGCCAGGGTGCGGGCCAGGATCCCTAGGCGGACGGTGTAAATGTGCTTCCACGCATCGGTGGAGCTCAAGGCGGCGTTATCGGCCTTCACGTATTGGTCCACCTCGCCGTCGCTGTTGGTGTCGATGCCGTAGAGAACCTGTAATTGCTCGATCCCTTCCACCAGTTCGTCTTCGCGCCAGCAACCTGAAGTGACACTTGGTGTGCATTGGGGACCGCCGTCCGCATAGGTGCCGTAGTTCTTGGCATCCATCCGATAAAGAGACGGCTGACCGCTGGCATTGTTGGCAACGAAGTAGTAGTACGATATGAATTTCACGATACTGGCGTTGCCATCAAACACTGTCCCAAGACTTCCGTCCTTGTTGCCCGGACCCTGTGCGACGCTCCCGCCATTGTGCACCAGCGAGCCATTACCAATGGGATCATTCGTGACCTCGAAAATAACGCCCTTCTTGCAGTCCGTGACCATGACGATGTCGAATTGGTGGACCAGGGTGGATGCCGGGTCGACATGCAATTCGGACGTGGTGTTGTTCATGTATGGCGTTTCGACGCCCAAAGGATTGCCGCCATCGGCATAGCTCAGCCCAAGGACATCCGACGTACTCAGGGCATTTGGCGGCAGGGGTTCGCCATTCGGTGAAAGCGCGGAAGCTCCCGCTTCCGCGCCCACCAGGGGCGAGGTGATGTCGGCGTTTCCGGCGGTACCGGAGCCGTTGAGCTTGTTGGTGATGGACCCAACCGTAGGGGTACTGCAGCCGGCATAGCCTGCCTGGCGAATACCACGCGACATGATCTGCACCGAGATGCGGGCATTGTCCTGCATGCGTGCCTGTGCCACCTGGGCGGTGTTGGTCGTCTTGGTGGAAACCAGCACACTGGAAACGGCGGCGAGGACGATGAGTGAAATCACCATGGCCACCAGCAGCTCCACGATGCTGAAGCCCGAGGCGCGGCCCGGCAGTTTTTGGGCAATGTGTCTCATAGATCCACCGACCAGGTCTGGGTGACCGTCTGACCAACATGCTGGTTGCGCTCCTTCTTGCTGCTGGAGCTTTGGTCCTTCTGGGTGATCTGTTCACGCCATTTCAGGGTGATCACGTACTGGGTTCCGCCGGCGCTGCTGATGCTCGCCTGAACCTGGGGAAGGCCGGTGGTGCCATCGCCGAGGGCCTGGCTCCAGTACCACAAGTCCGACGCCGCGACCTGCGCCCCGGTGGTGCATTGGGCGGTAATGCAGTCCGGGCTGGGTTTGGAGGTCGGCGGGGTGGCCGTGTAGTCCGCCGCCGAGGCGGCATTGGCGCGCATGCGCTCGATAATCTCCGAGGCAAGGAAGGTGGCCTGGGTACGCAAGTAGGCGTCGGTATTGTGCCGCAGGCCCTGCAGTTGCATCAGGGCGAGGCCGAGCAGGCCGATGGACAGGATCACCAGCGCCACCATGACCTCGATCAGGTTCGTTCCACCCTGGCGCCGCGGCAGTCCTGCAGGAAACGGTATCTGTCGGTAAGATCCCATGGCTAACATCCTTTCTGGAATTCGGGGTGTCCGGTCGGAGAGATTTCCAGGGTTCGCCCGTAGCTCTTCGCGCGCGTGTCGCACAGATGAAGATAATTCGCGAATGTCGACAGGGTGTCGGGGTTGAGCAGACCTTCCGGGAGAAATGTAAGACCGATGGTGGATTGGGTCGTCGTGTCCCGTTCGTAGGCAGTAATGGCGATGCCGGAGCTGCTCTTGGTCGATCCGGCGATGGAGGTCCCCACCTTGTCCCCCAAACGGACCACCTTGTCGCCCCCATCGACGACCTGGTTCTTGTTGCTGTCCCAGAAGATGATCCAGCCCGTGGACCAGTCGCTGGTGCCGCTGCAGTTCGCCTGATCCGTGGACGGGCAGATCGTGACGGCGGAGTTGCGCTTGATGGCCTCGCTGCGGGCGTAGGTGATGTCCGCCACCAGGGAGTTGGTCGCGCTGACCATGGAGTTGTTCATGAACAGGTTCTTGATGGCCGGGACAGCCCAGCCGCCCAGGATTCCCAGGATCAGTACCGCGATCGCCAGTTCGACCAGGGTGAAACCGCACTGTTTCCTGCAAAAAGTAACAAACGGTATATTCTGACCGACAGACGGTACGATACCCGGCCCGTGGGTACCGACGAACGGTATTTTATGGCCGACAAAAGGACTGTCAATTTCGTTCAATTTTTCGCTTTGTGAACGGGATTTCACATTTCGCTCCCTGGGCCGCTTGTAGAACCGCGGCAAATAATGCGGGGAAATGCCGCTTCGGCTTTCCCCATCGATTTAAGTCTAAGCGGGATGGGGGTTTTCGCAAGCTGGGGGGTACTGTGACTCAATCCAGGTCTGGACCCTCGGCTATACTCGACGCGCAACCTGGCAATCGGACAACAAAGTAAGATGTCAAAAACAGAAATTGCGGTAATTGGGGGCGGCTATCTTGGTATGTTGTCGGCCCGGGAATTGGCCTCCGCCGGCTGTCAGGTAACGATTTTTGAGCAGGGGACCCTGGGCCGGGAATCTTCCTGGGCCGGGGGCGGCATACTTTCTCCCCTCCATCCCTGGAACTATGCGGATGCCGTCAACGATCTCGCTCGATGGAGCCAGGGGCACTACGCAGATCTGGTGAAATCCCTGCTCGAGTCCACCGGGGTGGACCCGGAATGGGTACGCTCGGGCCTGTTGATCCTTGAGGATCGGGAACAGGAAACCGCCGAGAATTGGGCGTCAAAATACGCTTACGCGCTCCGATCTGTTGATAAAAACGAGATTCTGGAGATCCAGCCGGGTATCCAGCCCGGTACCGAGCGCGGCATCTGGATGCCGGACATCGCCCAGGTTCGAAATCCACGTCTTCTTGCCTCTATCAAGCGCGATCTTGTCCTTAAAAAGGTTGAACTGCGCGAAAATTGTCAAATTGACGGTTTTGATTTCTCAGGAGGACGGTTGCAGGCCCTGAGGGCCGGGGGTGAGACGATAGTGAGTGATCGCTGTGTGGTAACGGCCGGCGCCTGGACCGGCGATCTGCTCGCCTCCACGGGCTTGAGAGTCGATGTCAGGCCGATGATGGGGCAAATGCTGCTACTGCAAGCCCACCCTCAGCAACTCACGCGGATCTTGTTGAAAGAAAACCGCTATCTGATCCCCCGCCGGGATGGCCGCATCCTGGTCGGAAGCACCCTGGAGGATACTGGCTACCAGAAGCGAATCACGGGTTCCGTTGCCCAGGAACTGCGATCCTTCGCGACCTCCCTCGTGCCCGCCCTCGAGCAGGTGCCGGTGGAAATGCAGTGGGCCGGCCTGCGCCCGGCCAGCCCGGAAGGTATACCTTATATGGGCCAGCACCCGGACATTGAGGGCCTGTACCTGTGCGCCGGCCACTACCGCAATGGTTTCGTCACCGGACCGGCGTCGGCCCGGTTGATCTCGGACCTGATGTTGGGAAGGGAACCGGTTCTGGATCCAGGTCCCTACGATCCGGCCACCCGGGCCCAGGCCTAGAAATTCGCCAAAATTGGCTTTCCGGCCGGTCAGGTTTTATAATCATTCTAAATGCTACCGCAGAAAGACATCTCGGATCAGGAACTTGCCGCCAGGTTTCAGGCCCATGACATTGGGTGGACCCGGCAGCGCCTGGCGATCGCGCGCCTGCTGTTTCGCCTAGGTCGCCATGTCTCAGCCGACGATGTGTACGGTATGGTGAACGACGAGCAGACCCCTGGTGGTGGCCAGCATGTTTCCAAGGCGACGGTGTATAACACCCTGGGACTGTTTGCGCGGCGCGGCCTGGTGCGCGAGGTCATCGCCGATCCGACCCGTGTGTTCTACGATCCGAATACCCGGCCTCATCACCACTTCTATGATGTCGACAGCGGCGAACTGACGGATATCGACGAAGACCAGGTGAATCTGGCAAATCTCCCACCCATGCCCGAAGGCGCGCAGTTGCAGGGCGTGGATGTGATCATCCGCGTAAGCCGTCGCGACCCGTCCGGAACCGCTTGAGTCCCGATCCGCACCCCGTATACTCGCGCGTCCCGGAATGCACCACGGAGCAATCCTTGTGTTCGACCGGTGATCCGATTATAAAGGCTGTCCTGATGGATCGGCCCAAGCCGCAGGAAACATGCGCAGCGCCGGAGTAGCTCAGTTGGTAGAGCAACGCATTCGTAATGCGTGGGTCGGGGGTTCGACTCCTCTCTCCGGCACCATTTCCTCCACGTTCCGGAACCACCTGCCGGAATGGAAACAAACGACTCGCTATGCGTTATGACTCCGACACCGGTTTGATCGAAGGTGTTCCGTTTGTGCCTTCGCCGAACTTCGACGAACGCCCGCAGGGTATGGTTCCCGAGGTGCTCGTGGTGCACGCCATCAGTTTGCCCCCGGGGCAGTTCGGCATCGGGGACGTGGAACGATTTTTCTGCAATCGGCTCGACTGTGCGACCCATACCTTCTACCAGGAAATCGATGGCCTGCGCGTGTCAGCCCATCTGTTCATCCGCCGCGATGGTTCCGTGGTGCAGTTTGTTCCGCTGACCAAGCGCGCCTGGCATGCGGGCGAATCCGAGTGCGAGGGGCGCACCGACGTAAACAGTTTTTCCATAGGCATCGAACTCGAAGGCAGCGACGAACTGCCCTTCGAGGATGTGCAGTACGAAATGCTGTCGCAACTGGCACAGTTGCTCTACCGGGAGTTTCCGGACATCAACGGGGACCGTGTGTACGGGCACAGCGACATCGCCCCCGGGCGCAAGACCGACCCCGGTCCTCATTTCGACTGGCAGCGTTTTCGAACGGCCACCGCCTGAGTCCGGAACCGGATCCCAGGTGGCAGGCGCGAAGATGAACCGGTCGGGCAAGGTCGCCGCCGCCGCACTGGCGCTAGTGCTTGTGTGTCCTTTCCCCGCGGCGGCGAAGGTTCAGGCGCGGGACGACAACCAGGCCCTCGTGACCTTGCCGCGCCCTGCGCATCGCATCATCAGCCTTGCCCCCCACGCGACCGAGATGTTGTTCGCCATCGGCGCCGGCGCCAGGGTGGTGGGGGTTTCACAGTACAGCGACTGGCCCCCGCAGGCCCGGTCGCTGCCACGGGTGAGCGGGGCGGCCGGCCTGGATGTGGAACGAATTCTCGCCGCGAAGCCCGATCTCGTCATCGCCTGGCGCAGCGGTACCCCGGCGCTGGCGCTGCAGAAACTGCGGGACCTGGGCCTGCCAGTCTTCGTCAGCGAGCCGCGGCGTCTGGCGGACATTCCGGATACTCTGGAAAGGCTTGGCATCCTGAGCGGACATACCGGCGAGGCGCGCAAGATTGCCCGGCGGATGCGCCAGTCCGTTTCGGCCCTGCGGCAGAAGTACGGTGCCCGTCGCCGCCTGCGTGTCTTCTACGAAATCTGGCAACAACCCTTGATGACCATCGGCGGGACCCACTACCTCAACGACGTCCTTCATCTATGCGGTGGTGAAAATGTCTTTGCCGCGAACCGCGAATTGAATTTCACCGTGGGGGTGGAGGCGGTCCTGGCGGCCCGCCCCGACGTGATCCTTGCCGGTCGATCGAAAAAATCAGGCTGGCAGGATTTCTGGAAGCGGTGGACCGGTATTCCGGCGGTGGCGAATCGGCAGCTCTATGGTATCCCCGCGGACCTGGTGCATCGTCCCGGCCCACGTTTGCTGCAAGGCGCCCGGCAGATCTGCCGGGATCTGGATCATGCCCGGCAGACGGGCGCGCCGTAGGAGAAAGATTGCCTATCGCGTCTTTGCCGGGCGCCACTGTACATCGTCCCGCCCGTCCGCAAGATTGAGTGTTCGCGCGAGTACGAACAACAGGTCAGACAGGCGATTGATATACATCAGCAGGGCTTCGCCAAGCTCGCGTTCGCGGCCCAAGCCGACCAGGCTGCGCTCGGCGCGTCGGCACACGGCGCGCGCGAGATGGCACAGCGCCGCGGCCCGGCTTCCGCCCGGCAGGATGAATTCCTTGAGGGGGGCAAGCGAGGCATTGAGACCGTCGAGTTCCTGTTCCAGCCGCGTTACTTGTGATTCCTCGATCACATGGCTGCCCGGCACGGCCAGCTCCGCGCCGAGATCGAAGAGTTCATGCTGGATTGCGCTCAGAATGGAAACGGCGGGCTCCGGAAGGGTTTCCGTCAAAAGAATGCCGATGATGCTGTTGAGCTCATCGATGTCGCCCATGGCGTGAACCGTCGCATCATCCTTGTCGACCCGCGTACCGTCACCCAGACCGGTGGTGCCGCGGTCACCGGTTCGGGTGTAGATTCTGGATAGGCGGTGCCCCAATGGCGATCTCCTAGCTTTCCGCCAGTCTATACACAACCGGTAGCTGAACGTCAAAGTGGTCCCGGGCCGATGCGCCGTCGAAGCCGCCCACGGAGTGGATGCTACGCGTGCTGCGCAGGGCGGCATCGTCCAGTACGGCATAGCCGGAGGAGTGCACCAGATGCACGTCGGACACGGTTCCATCGCGGCTGAGGCGCACACCGATCTTCACCGTGCCCTGCCAACCATAGCGGATGGCGAGTTCCGGGTAATAGAAGTACCGGGACAGGGCGTGGCGCAAGCGTTCACCGGCCGCCGATCCCTGTGCCCGGGCCGGGACGCGGGCGGCCATTTTTCTCGATGCCCTCTGGCCCGCCTGTTTGCCTGCCGTTGTATCGCGTCGCGCACGGGATGCGCGCACGAGCGCATGGGTGTCGTGCACGGGGCTGAAGGTCCCGCTTCGGGCCTGCGGTCCGCGGCCACCGTTCGCGGCCCGTGTCGTCTGGTGCACACGGTCGGGATTCGCCGGGAGCAGGGATACGCGCAGGCTGGTGCCCATACGGGGTACGGGCATGGCAGGGCCCCGCCAGGCGATGGCGACGATCCCGTGCAGCAGCACGGACATCGTCAAAAACGCGGGCAGGGCGTGGCGATGGATCATGTCGATTTGCCCGGCGGTGCGTAGCGAAGTCCGACAAAAATGGATCGCGGTGTGGTGTTGTAGCCCGATACGACTTCGTATTTCTCATCGGTCAGGTTTTCCAGGCGCCCTTCCAGGGTCCAGCCGCCGGGCAGGGGCTTGCGTGCCGCCAGATTCAGTACGACATAGCCGGGCACCGTGATCCGGTTAAAGGTGATGTTGGAGATGTCCTCGTGATTGCCGGCGGCCAGCAGTTCAACCCCGAATCGGGTATTGCCCGGGAATCGACCCTCCGCGCGCACGGACAGTTTGGCTTGCGGGCGGCGTAGCAGCTGCTCGCCCGTCGCGGCGTCGCGCGCCCGTTGCACGGTGAGTGCCTCGGTCGATGACCAGTTTCCCAGTGGATGGGTCAACGTAAACTCCGCACCCTGGATGGAGGCGCGCCCGATGTTGACTGCCTGGGAATTCGTGCCTTGATAGGCGATCAGGTTTGCCACGTCCGTGTTGTAGAGACTCGTATTCAGCCGCACGCGATTCCAGTGAAACTTCATCCCGGCCTCGGCCGTGGTCGATGTCTCCGGTTGCAACGCCGGGTTGCCGGCGAAGAATCCGCCGTAGCCGGGGTGGTACAGCTGGTTCTGGTCCGGTGCCTTGAACGCCGTTCCGTACGATACATACCAGCGTTGATGCCGGCCCAGATCGTGCCCCCAGGCGATCTGCCCGCTGTTGTGCTGACCAAAAGCGGAGTGCAAATCCGCGCGCCCGCCGAGCTCCAGGTCGCCCTTGCCGATGCGGTATCGCCACAGCGCAAATGCCGCCTTGTTGGAAATCGTGTCGTCGAAGGGCGCAGCATCGTTGCGCGCGCGTTCCTGGTAGTACGACAGGCCCGCGGTAATACTGCTTCCGCGGCCCGTATCGATATCGTTCTGCCACTCGATGCCGGTTCGGTCGGTGTCGATATGGGAAATGGAGCCATCGTCCGTTCGCAGGCGATCAATGACGTTGCCCAGACTGACGGTCTGGCTCCAGCGCGCGGTCGTGGCATTGCTCAGGCGCAGGTTGGTCACGAAGTTGTCGCTGTGCTCGGTGCCCTGATCGAATTCCAGATCGTCCAGCGCCGACCAGTTGCTGAGTGCCACCCTTGTGCGCGCGGACAGGGGCGCGTCCATGTTTGCGGTGAGCGTCCGCCGGGTGTAGCCGTCCTTGTCGGGATAGTAAAACGCACCCGAGTTGGCGTTGGTGGCCGAGAATCCGGTCGCCCGTTGGTAGTCGGCGGCCACGTGCACGCGGGTCCGGTCGCCGAACCCGGGTGCGGCCGAAGCGCCGACCGTTCCGAAACTGCCGGCCTTGGCACGCAGGCTTGTCCGGTTTGCGCGCCGGGTGAAGATCTGGATGACACCGCCAACGGCCTCGGACCCGTACAGAACCGCTCGCGGACCACGCACGATTTCAATGTGGTCGATATCGGCGAGGGAGATCCGCTCGAAAGGAAAGCTGCCGGTAGTCGCCGCGGATGCCCGCACACCGTCGATCAGGACCAGGGTGTGATTGGAATTGGTGCCCCGCAGAAACAGGCTGGTCACCTGGCCCGGTCCCCCGTTGCGAACGATGTCGACCCCGGCCCGGGATTGCAGCAGATCGACGAGATCCTGCGCCTGGCTGTTGTCGATATCCTTCCGGGTAATGACCGTAACCGAGGCGAGGGTTTCGTTCGCGGTCTGCGCGTGCCGCGCGGCGGTAACGACCACCGGTTGGGTGTCGCTCTGATTGTCAGCAAAGGCAGTGGAGAGAAAAGGTGCGGTCAGCACCAGAAACAAAACGGGTCGGATCATGAGGCTCCCTCGGCAGCACTCCCCGTGCGGCCAGTATTCCTGTCAATGGGAGCAGTGCGCGATCGGAGGGAGGAGGCGGGCATACCCGTCGCCGGCCGCCCGCCGCGACACTGCGTGATGCCGCAGGCCGGTCTCCGGGCTCACGAGTATCGCGAATCAACGCCTTCCCATGCCTGTGGGGCACAGTGGCAATCTGTTGACCGCCGGACTCGTTTACCGTTGCGGGGGCAGCGCCGGGATTGCAGCTGGTCGCGTGGCGACACGATGCGCACCGGCTTCCCGTTTCATTCCGTGAAGCTTGTCCACGGAACACCTGAAGCGCGCTCACTGTAGAGTGGCGCGTCGCGGGCTGTCAAGCGACGCGCGAACATCCTGATTTGCTTGGGGTTCGAAGGAATCAGCTGAGAAAATCGGGGGCACCGAAATACAGGCCCTGGCCGTAGTGGATCCCGATCTTCTTCAGGGCGGCGAGGGTTTCCGCGTTTTCGATGCTTTCGGCGATGGTCTGCATGCCAAATCCCACGGCCAGTTCATGAATGTGGGTGACGATCTGGAAGGCCGATTCGCTGTGCAGCATCTCCTGCACGAAGGCGCCCTCGATCTTCAGAAAGTCCGGTTGGAACTGGTCGAGGAAGCGGTAGGTGGAATACCCACTGCCGAAATCATCCAGTGCCAGCTTGCAGCCGACCTCCCGCAGTTCGCGCAGGTCCTTCTGCAGCTCCTTGGTGATGGGAAGGCTTTCACGTTCCGTAATCTCGATCGTGATCTCGCGACCGCTCGCGCATGCCGGGCTCAGCAGATCGCGAAGCCGGCGTATGAAGCTCGGGTCGTTGAACGAGGACAGGTCTACGTTCACGAACAGACGCTGGGACCTTGAGGAATTTAGCAAGGCGTTCTCGATCACGTACAGATCGATCTCACGGGTCAGGCCCAGCTCCTCGGCGACGGTGATGAAATCCTTGGCCGGAATCACATCACCGTCCAGATTCATGCGGGCGAGAACCTCGTAGGCCATTTGCTCGCCGTCCACGAGGCTTTTGATCGGCTGAAACGCGGGAACGATGTTTCCGCTTTCCAGTGCATTACGCAGCTGGAAGCCCTGCCCGAAAATGGACATGGTCGCCTTGCTGGTATCCGGCGACAGGATCTGGACGCGGTTGCGACCGGCGCGTTTGCCCTGGTACAGCGCAACGTCAGCCGAACTGATCAGCTCATGCCCGTTCTCGCCGTGGGTGGGTGCCTCGGCCACGCCGATGCTGGTCTGGATCTGGATATGGCCCACGGGCAACTGGATCTGCGCATGGTTGATGTTGTCGTGGAGCTTGTGCGCAATGCGTGTTGCGTCACGGATGTTGGTGTTCTTGAGCACCATGGCGAATTCATCGCCGGCAAGACGGGCGATGTAGTCATTGCGTCGTACGAGATTGCGCAGGAGCTTGGATACGGAGCGCAACACCTCGTCGCCGAAGGGATGACCATAGGTATCGTTAATGAACTTGAAACCGTCGATGTCGATCAGGAGCAGGCACAACGGTCGTCCCTGCTTGAGGTGATCGGAGAGCATGATGTCGAACTGCGCGTCGAAGTGGCGGCGGTTGTACAGGCCGGTCAGGGGATCGGTGACCGAAAGGTGATAGAGCTCTTCCTGGTATTTGCTCAGCATGCGATTGAGTTCGACGCTTTCGTTGATGTCGCCGAAGGTTCCGATTACCCCGGTGAATTCCCCGTTCGAATCGGTTTGGGCGTCGGCGTCCAGCATAACCCAGACGGAATCGCCCTCGGCGTTCTTGAGCAGGATCTCGAGGTTACGCGCCTCCAGGGTCGGGAGGTTTTCGCTCGACAAGGCTTCACTGGACGCCTCGGCATCCACGAACGAAGACATGTGCCGGCCCAGGGAGTCATCGATGGTGAAGCCGGTAATGGTTTGCCAGGCCGGGTTGATGAAGGTGATATGCCCTTCGCGATCGAGCTCGAACAACACTTCGTGCATGTTGTTGATCAGCGTCCGGAGCCGCTGCTCGCTGTGTTCCAGCAGTTCCCGCGTCTTTTCCAGGCTCTGGATGTAGTGTTGCATCGCCGACGAGCCGTCAGCGAAGGCCTGATTCAGTTCCTGGATTTCGCTGGATCCCGACTGGATAAGCTCTACCTGCGGCAGGAAATTACCGCGCGCGTATTCCCGCGCGATGCGCGTCAGCGGTCCCAGCGGACGGGTGAAACGCTTGAGCAGCGAATAGGTCAGCAGGAAGGTAATGGCAAGCACGGCTGCCGAAAGCCCGAGCCCGTTCAGTACCACATCATGCACCCGATTGTTGAGGGGCCGGTATGACAGGGATAGTGACAGGCTGCCAACGACGTGCCCCGATGTTGTGATATCGGTGGAGAAAGACTGCGGTGTCTCGGAGGCCCCAATAAGCAGATGGGTGAGGGCATCGGGTGGATCCGGGTGACCACTGAAGTTGAACAGTTTGAATCCGGTATTGTCGCTGACGCTGATGGAGGCAATGGCGGGATCGCCCGCGATCTTGCCCATGTAGTCGTTCAGCGCCTCGGTATCCTTTTCCGCGAGCATGCGCTGCACGGCGGGACGCATGAGATTGATGAGGTACTGGCCGAGGCGCTGGTGGACTTCGATCTGTGACCTCGCAGTCTGGGCGGCCAGCGCCAGGGTAATCAACAGGCCGGCTGCGAGCAGCACGACAAAGAAGGCCATGGTCAGCCGAACCCGCAGCGTGTTCGGCAGCCGCCACCGGGCAATATTGGTGGACTTCAGCGTCGGGCCCATTCGGTGGGTCGTGGACATTTTATCCGCTCGGGAACTCATATCCGGCAGGTCCGGTCGGGAAAGCGGTGTGTTCGTTCACGGGGAGTCTCTTCGCGCAGCGCGGCCGACCATACACCCTTTGCCCGCGCGGCAAAACCGGGTGAGTGATGCGCTCGCCAGAATCGGAAACTGCCATTTCAGTTGAGACTCTATTCCGGAACATAGAATCGATATCCTCCTTGGCGAATTTCCGTGATGCGGCAGCCGTAGGTTTGTTCCAGTGCGTCGATCCGGAGTACGTCGCTTGCCGCCCCGTGGATGTGAGTTCCATCGCTAGGAAGCAGGATTGCGTGAGTGCAATAGCGCGCAGCGAGGCCTGGGTCGTGCAATACGAGCACGCTCAGTCCGGCTTTCCCTGCCCCGGATACCAATATATCAAGTATGGCCGACTGATGGCGCAGGTCCAAATGGTTGGTGGGCTCATCCAGCAGGCGGATCTCCGGGTTTTGGGCCAGGAGCGCGGCGATTTCGAGGCGTCGACGCTCTCCGCCGGACAGGCTGGAGACCTGCCGGGATTCAAACCCCGCCAGATCCACTGTTTTCAGGGCGTTATGGGCCCATTCCAGGTCCTGCGCCGACTCGCCCGAGAACCAGCCCGGCGAACCGTGGGGATAGCGACCGCTCAGGGCGATATCCAGCACGCTCGAGGGAAACGCCGCTTCGTCATCCTGAAACAGGACACCAATCTGGCGCGCCCGCGCCCGCGCCGACAGGTCCGCCAGGGGCTGCCCGTCCACCCGGATTGCGCCGGCCGCCGGCGGGCGCAGGCCGGCCAGGGTGTGGAGCAGGGTGGTTTTGCCGCTGCCGTTGGGCCCCAGGATCGCCCAGGTCTGGCCGGCATCCAGATCCAGGTCCAGATCCCGAACCAGGGTGCGATCGCCGGCGCGCAGGGTCAGCTTGCGAATCTGCAGTCCCTTCATCGCATCGTGGTCCGTGTCAGCAACAGCAGAAACAGGGGGACACCCAACATCGCCGTCACCACGCCCACCGGCAACTGGGCGGGCGCCATGATGGTGCGCGCAAGGGTATCGGCCAGCAGCAGCAAGCTGCCGCCGAGAAGCACGCTGTTTGGAATCAGCCGCCGATGATCCGTGGTTCCCGCAAGCCGCAGCAAGTGGGGAACGATGAGTCCGACAAAGCCGATGCTGCCCGCGAGCGTGACGGCAACCGCAGTCAGCATCGAGGCGAGGACAAAGATCCAGCAGACGCAGGGGATCTTCCCCGAGGGTAGCGGTGACGCGTTCCCCGCGCACAAGCAGGTTGAGTGGTCGCGCGAGCATCATGGATGCCGCAAGCCCGATGAGCATGGTGCCAAGCGCCACCAGCGGAAAGCGCGACTGACCAAGGTCACCCATCAACCAGAACAGCATGCCGCGGATGTCCGTGGCCGGGCCTATGGACAGGATCAGGCTGATCAGGGCGCCCCAGCCGGCGGCAAGGACAACGCCCGTTAGCAGAAGGCGAAGCGGGGCGAGTGTGCCTCCGCGACCGCTGAGGGTGAATACGAGCACCATGGACAGAAGGGCACCGAGAAAGGCATTGCCTGCAACCAGCGCGGCACCGGCACCGGCGACCATCGACAGCAGGGCGGCCACCGCGGCGCCACCGGAAACGCCGAGCACATAGGGATCCGCCAGCGGATTGCGCAGCAGCACCTGTAGCAATGCGCCGGAAAGCGAAAGCATGGCGCCAACGCAAAAGGCCAGGGTTGCGCGCGGCAGGCGCAGTTCCACGACGATGCGGCTGTCGGTATCGACGCCGCCGTGGCCGAGGGCGTGCCAGACCTGGCTCCAGTGCAGGGGCACGCTGCCACTGGCAATGGCGAACCAGAAACTGACGATAGCCAGCAAACCCAGACCCAGGGTCAGCAGGTTTTGTCGCGAATCGATCAATGCAGAAACAGCACCGGCCAGTCGTGATCGGCCGCGACCCGTGCCAGTTCCTCGTCGGGATTCACGGCCACGGGTCTGTCGACCAGGTTCAACAGGGGCAGGTCGTTGTGCGAGTCACTGTAGAAGGTGCTGCCCTGCAGGGTTTCGCCGGATTGTTCCAGCCAGGCCTGCAGGCGTTCCACCTTGCCCTCGCGAAAGCAGGGGATGCCACTGACACCGCCGGTGAATTCGCCGTCGCGCATTTCGGGATCCGTGGCCAGCAGTGACTCCACGCCCAGTTCCCTTGCAATCGGCTCGGTGACGAAGCGATTGGTCGCGGTGATGATCAGCAGGGTATCGCCGGCCTCGCGGTGCTTCTGGACCAGCTCGCGCGCGGCATCGGTGATCACATCGGTGATCATTGCCAGCGCTCGCGTTTGCATGAACTCCTCGCGCCATTGCTCGAGCTGTACCCGCGGATGGGTGGCCAGGGGGTGCAGCGAGAACTTCAGGAAATCATAGATGTCCAGGGTGCCCGCCTTGTACTCGGAGTAGTAGCGCTCGTTCTCGGCACGATAGGTGGCGCCGTCGACGATCTTGCGATCGACAAGGAAATGACCCCACTCGTAATCGCTGTCGCCGTCGAGCAGGGTGTTGTCGAGATCGAATATGGCCAGGCTCACCGAAAAGACTCCTCGTTGTGCGGGCGCCAAGAATAGAGGGCTTGCCGCGGCGAAGAAAGCGCACTCCCGTTGCCGGCCCGATAGCGCCCGTTGCCAGTTCGACGGGATCGTGGAAAAATCATTAAAAAGCCGGTTATTTGTGTACATTATCTCATGCTGGATAAAGATGGCTATCGTCCGAACGTGGGGATCATCCTGTGCAATCATCAGGGGAAGGTGCTGTGGGCGCGCCGCAGTGCGCGTGACGGCTGGCAGTTTCCCCAGGGCGGTATGCGTTCCAGCGAAACCCCGGAGCAGGCCATGTTTCGGGAGCTGGACGAGGAAATCGGCCTGCAGCCGGACCACGTGCGCGTCATCGGCCGGACCCGCGACTGGCTGCACTACGACATCCCCGATCGCATGCGTTCCAGCGGCCCGCGCTCCGTCTTTCGTGGACAAAAAC
Organism: Acidiferrobacteraceae bacterium; assembly: GCA_037388825.1. Taxonomy (NCBI): domain Bacteria; kingdom Pseudomonadati; phylum Pseudomonadota; class Gammaproteobacteria; order Acidiferrobacterales; family Acidiferrobacteraceae; species Acidiferrobacteraceae bacterium. Next base: position 20,285 of record JARRJV010000028.1, read on the forward strand.
AGATCTGGTTCCTGTTGCAGCTGCTTGGTTCGGAAGACGAGGTCAGTCTGGACCGTTCCGAACGGCCCGAGTTCGATGCCTGGCGCTGGGTGGATTACTGGAGCACGCTGGACCAGATTGTATACTTCAAGCGAGACGTCTATCGTCAGGCCCTGGAGGAGCTGGAGCCACTGATCGCCACGGTGACTTCCTGAACAGACCCTGCGCTCCGATTCAACTACGCCGCCCCCAGTCCTGACTCCCGGAGAATTCCCGATGGCTAAACAGTTTGCCCGGCACGTTGCCCGACCCCCGGTCATTGCACTGGCTGGCGTGGCGGTGTTGGCGCTGTTGGCGGCGTCCTGTTCCGACAGTGGCAAGAGCGGCAAGCCGGGCAAGGCGCATCTGGTCGAAATCGCGCCGGCGAAGCGTGCGCCGCTGGAGTACACCACCGATCGTGCCGGCAGCCTGCGCGCGCTGCGCGAGGTGAAGCTGTTCAACCAGGAAGAGGGGCGCATCACCGCGGTCCTCGCGCATGAAGGCGATTCGGTAAAGAAGGGACAGGTGTTGGTTCGTCTCGACGGCCGCCTGTTGAAGGCCGAACTGGACAAGGCAAAGGCCGCGCGCAAGCAGGCGGAATACGACTACAAGCGCCTCGAGCCCCTGGAGTCGAAACAGCTGGTTTCGGAAAATGCCGTCGCGCTGGCGCGAACCAAGTTTGAGATGGCGCGCGCGGACGAGGATGTGCTGCGCACGCGCCTGGGCTATATGACAATCAGGGCCCCTTTCGACGGCAAGGTGGCGGCGCGCGAGGTCGAGGCCGGCGACATCGCACCCAAGCACACCCACCTGATGACCGTGGTGGACCCGTCGAAGCTCGTAAGCGACGTACCCGTATCGGAACTCCTTATACCCCACTTGCATGTCGGCGATCGCGCCGACGTGCGCATCGACGCCCTGGGGGACGAGCGGAACGCGGGCAAGATCCTGCGCATCTATCCCACCATCGATCCGGCAACGCGTCGCGGCCAGATCGAAGTGGTGTTGAATCCCGTGCCCAAAGGGGCGAAGGCGGGGCAGTTCTGTCGCGTCACCTTGTACAGCACCGACAGCAATCCGCTGGTGGTTCCCTTCTCGGCCCTTCGCCGCGACGAGCAGGGCGAATACGTGCTGGTCCCGGACAAGGAGAACCGGGTGCGCCGGGTTCCGGTGGTGAGCGGCCTGCGCTTTGCCGACCGCGTGGAGATCCGGTCCGGTCTGGATTCAGGCCAGTTCGTGGTCACGAAGGGATTCCTCGGGCTCGATGTGGGTGAGAAGGTCAAGGCCGTGAACGGGCCGGCGGCTGCCGAAGAGAAGAAGGACCGGATCTCCACGCGGTCGGCAAAGCGCAGGCCGCTCACCACCGGAACCCGGCGCACCCGGTTCTCC
>JARRJV010000029.1 GCA_037388825.1 Acidiferrobacteraceae bacterium
GCCGTAGCCTTGCGGGCGTATTGATTCCTTCGCCGGCAGGCTTGCCGGCTACGCCTCGGCCACTTTTTTCCCCAAAGTGACAATTTTTGGCATCCGGTGGCGGGGTTTCCGTCACCGGGCCGTCCGGTCACGGAACCGGGCCAAGCCAGTCTCCCCTTTCCCGCCGAATCCCCGCCTTTTTTCCGGTGTCTCACGACGATTTGTCTCGCGAACTGGCGCGCCGGCTGGCACGGCCTATGCTTGTAGACAGTGCGCCCTGGGTGGGGGCCAAAGATGGTGAGATGACCAGACTGATACCAAATGCCTGCGCGCTTGATCGCATTGTTCGCACTTTTCTCGCCATTGCATTGATCTACCTCGGGTTTGTTGAGCCCGAGATCGTTGGCAATCGCCTGGTTGCCTGGCTTCTTGGCGGAATCGGGATTCTGAATGTGATGGTGGTCTTTATCGGGTGGTGTCCGGTGTATGCCCTGACCGGGGTACGCACGCGGGGCAACGGGACGGGCAAGGGCGCGTGAATCCCAGGCTGCGCCTTTTGATTGTGCTCGTCCTGGCGGGCACAGGGATGCTGGCCTTTTTCGGCTATGTGTCGTGGCAGACTGCTGCCATTCACGCAAAGAAAGAGCGACTGGCAAACCTGGATCTCGTTGCCCAGGAGTATTTCCAGCACGAGCTTTTGCCTGCCCAGGCCATGCACCGATTCCTTGCCGCAAATAATTTCTACACTGTGGTAGACGCCGCGGGCAAGCTGGTCCGAACCGATTTCAACGTCCCTGGTCATCCAGATGCCGCGCAACACCTCCTCGCTCGCATCGAGACGGAGCCTGACCATTTTGCGGGCATCGTCTACCAGGGCCACGAGTATCTCTGGACCAGCCGGCCATTGCCGGACGGCAAGGGCACGGTCTATTTCATTAACCGTTCCCGCGAAGCAACGGTGCGAAGCTACGTCAAGGCCATGGGTCCACCCATCCTCGCCGCCGCATTTTTCGTCGTCTGGTTGATCTTCTGGGGAGGAGCCTATCTGGTCCGCTTGTACGGCGAACTGGATTCGCAACGGGACAAGCTGGAGTATCAGGCGCTGAACGATGCCCTGACGCAACTGCCCAACCGGGTCCTGTTCCAGGACCGCTTCGGCCAGACCCTCGAAAAATCCCAGCGCGATGGGCAAACTTTCGCCCTGGCCGTTCTCGATCTGAACCGCTTCAAGGAAATCAATGATCTGCTCGGCCACGAAGTCGGCGACCAGGTGTTGAAGGAGATCAGTCGACGACTGGATTCGGTATTGCGGAAGTCGGATACCGTTGCGCGCATGGGTGGCGATGAGTTTGCCATTCTCATGCCCAATACCAACATGGTCCACGCCGAGATGGTCGCGGAGCGCGTGCTTGGGTGTTTCCAAAAGCCGGTGGAAATCGGCGACCAACGCCTTGAGGTCGGTGGCAGTCTCGGTCTGGCCCTGTATCCCTTGCACGGAAAAGATGCCACCACATTGACGCGCGCCGCCGACCTGGCGATGTACGAATGCAAGCAGCTGAAAACCCGGTTCGTGGTCTATGATCCCCGTCGGCACGACGGGCAGAATAACCTCGTCCTGTTGCGCAAGATGGTTCGCGCAATCGAAGAAGAACGTTTCGATATCTATTACCAGCCGCAGATCTGCGTCGACAATGATGCCGTCACCGGGGTGGAGGCACTGCTCCGTTGGCGCGATGAGGACGGGAGTTTTGTAAGCCCGGGGGAATTCCTGCCGCTCGCGGAACAGACCGGGCACATCCGGGAGATTACCCGCTGGGTGTTCAACTGTGTCTTCAGGGACTATGCGATCCTGGCAGACCGGGGCTACCCGTTGCGAATCGCTGTGAACCTGTCCCTGGCCGACATTATGGACGATGGCTTCGCCAGCTTTCTGTCGCAGTCCATGGCCCGGCACAACGCCGATCCGCGGAAAATCCTCCTGGAGGTCGCGGAATCGGCTCTGGCGGCGAATCCCCGGAAGATCGGCGAGCGTCTCGGCCGCCTCGCCCGGGACCTGAAGGTGAAGATTTCCATCGACGATTTCGGAACCGGTTATTCTTCCATGACCAATCTGCAGGAGATCATGTTCGCCGAAGTGAAGATTGATCACAGTTTTGTCCGCTCCATGCGGCGGCACGAACCGAACTATCAGATCGTCAAGGGTGTGATTCATCTCGCCCACGACCTGGGTTTGTGCGCGGTAGCCGAAGGCGTGGAAGAGGCCGATATCCTGGAGGAACTCAAGGAGCTGCGCTGCGATACGGCCCAGGGCAGCTACTTCACCGAGCCAATGCCGCGCGAAGCACTCCTGGACTGGCTCGATCGGCGGAACGCCCGTTCCGACACATCGCCGACTACTCGCGCCCAGGCATAGTCGGCGCCTGTCCACGCGGTCTTTGCTCGCTTTCTGTTCCGGGAAGATCCCGTAAGCACTAGGTTTTCACCACCGCTTGCGGTGCAATGCCGATTGACTCCATAGATTCGCCGGTCCAGCGCGCCATCACCGTGGAGGCCACCATGTCACCCATGACATTGACCGCGGTGCGACTCATATCCAGCAGTCTATCCACGCCCATGATCAGCGCGATACCGGCCACCGGAATCCCGACGCTGCCGAGCACCAGCGAAAGAACGACGACCCCGACGCCTGGCGTGCCCGGGGAACCGATGGAGGCGCCGACGGCGGTTATGATGATGAGCAACATGGCGCCGACACCGAGCTGAACTCCGAAAACCTGGGCGAGAAAGATCGCCGCCACGCCCTGGTACAGTGCGGTGCCGTCCATGTTGATGGTCGTGCCCAGGGGGATCACGAACTGGGAAACGGCAGGTTTGACGTTCAGTTTTTCCTCCACGGTCTTGAGCGTCAATGGCATGACCGCCGCCGAACTGGAGGTGGAGAAGGCCAGCAGCAGTACTTCTCGCGTGGCCCGCAGGAAACGAACGGGGTTCGTCCGGGTCGCGACCCACAATATAGTAAGGTATACGCATACCAGCAGCGCGAGCCCAATCAGTACCGTCCCCACGTACACGCCCATTCCCAGCAGCATGCTAAGTCCGATCTTGGTCGTGAGCTGGGCGAGCAAGCCGAACACCGCGAACGGTGCAAGCCGCATGGCCACCTTCACGATGGTCATGCACACCTCCTGCAGCGAACCCAGCAGATCCAGCAACGGTTTGGCCTGGGCCGGTACCATGCTGACCAGCGCCGCCCCGACGATGATGGCGAACAGGATTACCTGCAGCATCTGTCCCTCGACCATGGAGGTCAGTGGATTGGCCGGCAGCACCGTCAACAACTTCTGCGGCAGTTCACCGAAACTGGGCAGGGTCGCGTTGTTGTTCTTGAGCTGGGTGACCACCATGCCGCTGCCGCTGCCGATGGCTTTTTTCACCAGGGCGCTGTCCAGGGTGCGACCCGGCTGGATCAACAAGGTCACCGCCAGGCCGATGGTGATGGCCGTGGCGCTGGTGGCCACGAAGTAGGCCGCGATTCGGCCACCCATGCGTCGCAACTGGGCACCCTTGCCGCCGGCGGCCAGGCCGCGAATGACTGATGCGAACACAAGGGGCATGACAATCATCTGCACGATGAGCAGGAACAGTTGCCCCGGCAGGGCCAGCCAGTTGCCGATAATCGAGGCCGTCTTCGCGTTGACGAGACCTACCGTGGGCCCGATCAGGGTTCCGACCCCGATCCCCGCGACCATGCCCACGATTACCTGCAACCACAACCGACCATGAATCAGGCCCTGCAGTTGCAGACTCAGTTTGATAAAGGCGCGGGAGGCCTGGTCAGCGCGTAGAGCCATTTCTATCTCCCCTTTTTCCGCGACGTCCGGGAATCGAATGTTTTTTGCCGGAAACCGGCACCATTCTATCGCGCCCGTCCCGGGACTGGTTGATACGGATCAGAAACAACCGGTCCCGGCAAATGGCGGCTCTGGACGATTTTGCGTTATCTTTGTACGGGTCGGTATGGGGCAGGTCGTCCGGATGGCACCGGGGATCCCCGGCGCGGGAAAAACAACAATGAGCCGGGGCGACTCACAGGAAACGCACCATCCACTTTTCGTTTCCAACCGGCGTGTTTCTCTCGGGCAAGAAGTTGATCGTCAGTGGTGAGGGCAACAATCACGTACTGGTTTTCGACGGCAGGTAGAATGAACCGACGGAGAGTGAGAACCATGAGCCAGGTTATCCCCATTCATCGCGCAAAATTTTCAGTTGGTCAACTGATTCATCACCGGTTGTTCGGCTATCGCGGCGTCATCTTCGACGTGGATTCGAATTTTCAGTTGAGTGACGAGTGGTATGAAGCCGTTGCCCGCTCCCGGCCGCCGAAGGACCAGCCGTGGTACCATGTTCTGGTGGATGGCACGGACAATACGACCTACGTGGCGGAACGAAACCTGGAAGCGGATTCCGACGGCGGGCCCGTACAGCATCCGCTGGTGAACGCATACTTCACCCGTTTCGAGAGCGGTCGCTACCAATGTGAACGTCAGTAGATATGAAGATGAAGAAGATACTGCTCGCGGTTGTTGCCTTGCTGGTGATTGCAGTGGTCAGCTTTCCGTACTGGGCCGGCTGCGATGCGAAATACCAGGTCTGTATCCTGACGTGCGACCTGCGCCACATGGGATCGGACTTCAAGCAGGCCGCTTGCCGCGGAAGCTGTATGACCCGAAAGATCAGCTGTATCTCGCACGAAGCCCTGGGGCGCTAGTTCCCCCAGCCTGTTGATTCACATCAACGCACCCGGCGACCGATCGGCGGATGCTCGGGTCATGACCGATTTTGCCCCGCATTCCGGATCAGCACCGACGGTGTTTGCCATCCAGACCAGTCACGAATTCGGCGAGCAGGTAGCCGCCGAACTGGGGATCGCCCTCAGCGCCCATGAGGAGCGGGAATTCGAGGACGGTGAGCACAAGATCCGGCCCCTGGAGAATGTTCGCGGCCGCGACGTATACGTGATCCATTCGCTATACGCCGACGACCGGCAGGGTGTCAACGACAAGCTCTGTCGCCTCATCTTCTTCCTTGGCGCCCTCCGGGATGCAGGTGCCGCAGGCCTGACCGCGGTCATGCCCTACCTCGCCTACGCCCGCAAGGACCGAAAGACCCAGACCCGCGATCCCGTCACCACACGTTATGTCGCGCAGATGATCGAGTCCGTGGGCGTGGACCACGTCGTCACGATGGACGTACACAATCTTGCCGCCTACCAGAACGCCTTTCGGTGCCCGAGCGAACACCTGGAGGCGAATCGTCTATTTATTGAACACCTCCTACCACGGATCCGGGATGAAGAGAAGATTGTCGTTGTTTCGCCGGACGTCGGCGGGATCAAGCGCGCGGACCGGTTTCGCCAGGCCCTCGGTCACGCCTTGGGCCGTGAGCCGGCAGCTGCCTTCGTGGAAAAGGCCCGCGCGCGCGGCGTACTGAACCTCGGAAGGCTGGTAGGGGATGCCGAAGGCGCGACGGTCGTGATTGTCGACGACATGATCGGCAGCGGAAGTACCATCGCCCACGCCGCGCGCGCGTGCCGCGAGGCGGGCGCTACGAGAGTCTATGCCTGCGCATCCCACGGACTGTTTGTTGGCAAGGCGAACGAACACCTGGCCGACGAGGCCCTGTACCAGATCATCGTGACCGACAGCGTGCCGCCATTTCGTCTGGATCCGGTATTGGCACAGCAGAGGCTGGTGGTGCTTCCGTCGGCGAAGCTCTTCGCCGAGGCGATCCGGCGCATGCACGAGGGAGGTTCTCTCGTCGAATTGCTCGCGACCTAGCCTGCGATATCGGAAATATATTCCTGCGCAAGTCGCAGGTACTCGCGGGCGCGGGCCTGCCACTTTGGCCATTGCGTCCGTTCCAGTTCGCGCGTGTGCCAGATGGAGAGGCGTGCACGCAGGCAGGCGCGATACACCCGGTAAAACTTCAACAGGCGCTGCGGAGGTAGATCCCCGCTGGTCTCAGTATAACCTTCGAGCAGTTCGTCTCCCGCGAAAGTGGCCCCCAGGCGCTCGCACTCCATGGCGAGAAAAGACAACTCGTCCGCCGGATCAACCAGGCGAAACTGGCGGTTAAATTCGAGGCAGTCGATGACCCTCGCCTGTTCATTGAGGCAGATGTGCTCCGGGCGCAGGTCGCCGTGGCCTTCGACCACGTGTCCCGCCGTCACCCGGCCATCGAACAGCGCCGCTTCGCGATGTAGAAAATCCACTTGCGCGGTATGCAGCTTGCGCACGATGTCGTGGGGTAGTTCGTGATCCACGGCGGCGAGCTCGCGCTGGTTGATCTCGATGCCCTCGGCGAAGGCAGAACGGTACCCTTCGCGATCGAGACCGGCATCGGGACAATCAGCGTAGAAGCGGGCCATCAGCCGCGCGAACTCACGCAATTGCCCGGCAGGCAGGTCGTTGCGCCGGATGCGTTCGTCCAGCATGTCTTCCGCCGGCAGGCGGCGCATCTTCACCAGCCACTCGATGACTGCGCCATCGCCTTCCACCCGGGCGCGACCATCGGCATCCACGGCCAGGGGGACGACCGCAAGATAGACGTCGGGCGCCAGCGTGCGGTTCAGGCGCAGCTCTTCCTCGCAGTCGTACTTGCGCAGCGCCAGGGTGCTGAAATCGAGAAAGTCGTAGCAAACCGGCTTTTTCAGTTTGTAGGCATGCTCTTTCGTGAGAAAGACCCAGGACATGTGGGTCTCGCGCTCTTCGATGCGTGTGGGCCGCTCCGGCCAGGTATCCGGCCGCCGCAAGAGCGCGAGCTTGTCCTCCAGGGATACTTCCCGGCCCGGATGTTCGGGCATCGACATGGCGAAATCCTGTGGTCCCGGCGACAGGAAGATTTAAACAGATTCCCCTTTTCTTTTCCGGTCCGGCGAACACCTTGTGGCGTTCCCGTCGCCCCACAGGATCGGGGAGGAGGGCTAACCCGTACTCCAGGCGCGTGGTCGTTTCATCCCCGAGGCCTTGCAGGCCTGTTTCACATAGCCGTAGGGGAACAACTCAAACAGGCGTTTACGCGCGGCGCGGCCATAGCCCAGCTCGTGCGCGAGAAACTTGATGGTGAACCGGGCGTCGGGCGCAATCTGGTGCTCGTTGTAGTAGTCACGCATGAACCCGAAGACCTTCCAATGTTCCTCGGTTAGCTGCAGCTGTTCATCGGCGGCGATTTCTTCGGCCACAGCCTCGCTCCATTCGGACGGATCCACGAGATAGCCTTCGTCGTCCCGCTGGGGGTCGGGGCCCGGCTGCGCTTGCTTGGCAGATACTGGCATGACGAACTCCTTGCTTGGTTGCCACGTGATTCAAATATAAGCGAATGATAATAAATAACAAACGAATTTTATCCGTAGTTAATATCGAGCATTCCGATATATAATTCGGCAATGGATACCGAGCAGGTGCGGACGTTCCTCGCCGTTGCCGCCAACGGGAGTTTCCTCGAGGCGGCCGGGCGCCTGCACGTCACCCAATCCACCGTGAGTGCGCGTATCCAGAATCTTGAGCACTCCCTGGGTGCCACCCTGTTCGTGCGCAACCGGGCCGGCGCCAGCCTCACCCCGGCGGGTCGTCGTTTCCTGCGGCATGCCAAATCCCTGATGTTGACCCTGGAACAGGCACGCCACGATGTGGGCCTGCCGAGTCGCTTTCGCGCGAGCATCACCGTCGGCGCGCGCATTGCCCTGTGGGACGGATTTCTGCCCGAGTGGATCGGAAACATGCGGAGTGCAGCACCGGATGTGGCCATCGTGAGCGAGATCGGGTTCGAGGAAGACCTGATGCGGCGTCTGGTCGAAGGAACCCTCGACATTGGACTCATGTACACCCCGCAGCACAGTCCGGGGTTGCAGGTGGAACACCTGTTCGACGAGACCCTGGTGCTGGTCACGACGGATCCCGCGATACCCTGGCCGGATCCCAATTACGTCTATGTGGATTGGGGCCCGGCTTTCTACGCGCAACATAGCGCAAGCTATCCGGATCTGGAGCGTCCGGCGCAGATGGTGAATATCGGCTGGTTGGGGGTGCAGTTGATCCGCAGCAATGGCGGATCCTGCTTCATCCCGTGGCGCATGGCGCGGCCCTTGATCGGAGATGGCACCCTGTTTGAGGTGCCGAACAGCCCCCGGTTTGCGATTCCCACTTACGTGGTGTTTCATGGTGATCACGATTCGCCCGTCATCGATCAGGCGCTGTCGACCCTTCGGAATCTGGCGGGCGCCGAGTAGGCAGGCAACTCCGCAGCATTGCAGGTGGCGTTTCGGCAAAGACATCCCTGCGACTTTTCGCGAACATGGCCTTGTGCTACTACGATGGCGCCGCACTACCGGCCCGTGCCACATGGAAAAAGTGGATACAGCGTCCGAGAAGCCAGCATTCAGATAGCTCCACAACCGCCGGTGTGAAATCTATGCGCGTTCTGGTGGTCTGAAGAGACTGGAAGGAGTAGCGATATGAGTGATTCACCAATACTGAAAGTACTCGAACTGGATTTTCAATGGCCGGCGCTGGATCCGTTTCTGTTCTGCGTGCATCACGACGATGCCTATCCGAAAGGGGACGGGCGAGCGGGCCCGGACGCGTCCCTGGCCGGCCGCGATATCGGGCAGGACTTCGAGCCCAGGGATGGGTGGCGCATGTACCACGGCGACAAGGTTCCGGGTTTTCCGGTTCATCCCCATCGGGGATTTGAAACCGTGACCATTGTGCAGCGTGGACTGGTGGACCACGCCGATTCCATGGGTGCCGCCGGTCGCTACGGCGGAGGTGACACCCAGTGGATGACCGCAGGCAGGGGCGTTCAGCACTCGGAGATGTTTCCCCTGCTCAAGCAAGATCGACCCAACCCCCTGGAACTGTTCCAGATCTGGCTGAACCTCCCGGCGCGGAACAAGATGGTGGAGCCCCATTTTCTGATGCTTTGGGGAGACACCATTCCGCACGTACGCACCGCGGATGGGGACGGACGGGAAACCGAGGTGGAGTTGATTGCCGGAAGCCTGGCCGATACCTCCGCCCTGGCACCACCACCGGACTCGTGGGCGGCCGATCCGGACAATCACGTCGCGATCTGGATCATTGCCATGGCCCCCGGTGCCGACTGGGTGTTGCCGGCAACCGCACCCGGGGTTGGGAGGATGCTGTACTATTTTGAGGGGAGCGCGCTTCGCCTTACCGGTAAGGCGCTGAAGGTCAGTCACGCAGCGGTGCTGCAGTCCGAAGTGGATGTAGTTCTGGAAAATGGTGATGCGCCCAGCCGCCTGCTGCTCCTGCAGGGACGGCCCATCAACGAACCCGTGGCGCAATACGGCCCCTTTGTCATGAACACGCGCGCCGAAATCCAGCAGGCCTTCAACGACTACAATGACACCCGATTTGGCGGCTGGCCCTGGCCGCGGGCCGACCAGGTGCACGATCCGGCGCGGGGACGGTTCGCGCATCACGCCGACGGTCGCGATGAAACACCGGCCTCCTGAGTGGCGTCCGCGGGTTTCCCGGGAGGGAACCGGTTGATGCGGATCTGGGTCGATGCCGACGCCTGCCCCAGTGTGATCAAGGAAATCCTGTTTCGCGCCGCCGATCGGGTACGCGTGGAATTGATCCTGGTGGCCAACGCACCCCTGCGTACGCCGCCGTCAAGTTATATCCGCGCCGTGCAGGTGGAGCAGGGATTTGACGTGGCCGACCGGGAGATTGCGCGCCGTGCCGTGTCGGGGGACCTGGTGATTACCGCCGATATACCGCTTGCAGCGCAACTTGTAGAGCGGGGCGTGCATGCGCTCAATCCGCGCGGTGAAATGTACACGACGGAAAACGTTCGCGAACGCCTGCGCGTACGCGATCTTCTCGATGAACTGCGTGGCAGCGGTGTGCATACTGGCGGCCCGGCCACCCTGAGCCAGGCCGACCGCCAGAACTTTGGCAACGCCCTGGATGGATTTCTGACCCGCCATTGCTCGCCCCCCGGCCGCGGGGGAGAATAGCCCCACGCGGATGCGGACAGGAACAAGGAAACGAACGAAATGGCCAGCAAACACGATACCCAGAACATGGCGCTGTTTTGCGATTTCGAGAACATCGCCCTCGGCGTCCGCGACGCCAAGTATGCAGCCTTCGATATCCAGCGCGTTCTCGAGCGCCTGTTGCTCAAGGGCAATATCGTCGTAAGAAAGGCCTACTGTGACTGGGACCGCTACAAGGAATTCAAGAGTGCCATGCACGAGGCCGCATTTGAGCTGATCGAGATCCCCCACGTGCGCATGTCGGGCAAGAACTCGGCGGATATCCGCATGGTCGTCGACGCCCTGGACCTGTGTTACACCAAATCCCACGTCGATACCTTTGTCATCATCAGTGGTGACTCGGACTTCTCCGCCTTGGTCAGCAAGCTGCGCGAGAACAACAAGCTGGTAATCGGCGTCGGCGTGAAGAACTCCACCTCCGATCTGCTCATCGCCAGCTGCGACGAATTCATTTACTACGATGATCTCGTGCGCGAGGCGGAAAAACAGCGCAAGAAGAAACGCAAGGCGCGGACCAAGGCGGCCGGGCCGAAGAAGACGGCGACCGGCGACGAGGAAGAGAGGAAACAGGAGGCCCTGGACCTGGTGCTACAGACGGTCGAGGCCCTGTTCGAGGAGCGCGGCGACGAGGAGAAGGTCTGGGGCTCCATGGTCAAGCAGGCACTGAAGCGACGCAAACCCGGATTCAACGAAAGCTATCACGGCTTTCGCACCTTCGGACAGCTGCTGGAGGAGGCCCGGGAGCGTGGGCTGCTGCAACTCGATTTCGACGAAAAATCCGGCGGTTATGTCGTCAAGGGTTTTGCCCACGAGGAATAGCCCGGCGGCTGGCGTCGGGCATTGTCGTGGCCCTACTTCACCGCGTTCTTGTCCAGCCAGTCACTGACATTCTTCACCAGCGTGTCATCCATGCCGGTGAAGAAGTGATTCGCTCCCTTGATCCACTTGTGGGTGTAGTGCTTGTTGCCCGCCTTCTTCGCCGCGTCCATACGCGCCTTCTGCGCCGCCGGGGTCTGTTCGGAATCCTGCAGCCCGCCGAAGTCGAACACAGGAATGGTGATCTTCTCCAGCGAGCTCGTCACCACTCGCGATTTTTCCTTGAACGGGATTACCGACATGCCCACGGCAACAAAGGCATGCACGTCCGGCGAAGGATCGTGGGCGAGGTAGTACGCGCCCATGGTGCAGCCCAGGCTGTGGCAGGCAAGAACGATGTTCTTGATCCCCTTCGATTTCAGGTATGCCACGCCAGCGGCGATTCGGGGCGCCGCCTCGGGTACCAGCGGCGAATACTCTGCGTCCTTGGCCGTGTTGGGCAGAACCGGCATCTGCAGGGACAGGGTGTACCAGCCATGATCCGGCAACTGGGTGCGCAGGGGATAGACCACATCCGTCCAGTTGGGGTGTACGCCCTTGCCGTGAAGGATGATTACAGCGCCCTTGGCCTTGCTTGTGGTCGGTTCGGCGAAAATGGAAAGGAACTTGTGATTTTCTGCCTGCAGATATACGGCCTGCCCGACGAACAGGTTATCGACGACCTGCGATGCCCAGCGCTTTTCCTTGGCATAGTCCGAGGTAGTTGCCGCGGTCGCCGGCAGCACGAGTGCCAGGAGCACAAAACCGATGGGGAACACACGTCTTGCGTTCATGATTTCTCCTCCTGTTCTGTCCTATTGCCGGGCTTTTCCCGGTCGGACGCCTACTATAGCGCCAATCGGCACAAGGGTAACCCGGTCGGTATGTGCGGGCACGAACATTGATGCACCGACCAGATTGCGCATAATAGACATTTTTCAGGACCCCGTAGTTCCATGGCAACGAAGAAGACCGGCTCCGGCGGCGGCAAGCTCGACGAGGTCGTGGCGGCGGCCCGACGGCACGCCGACCAGCGCGAAAAGGAGTATCGCGAGCGTGCGCTGAAGATGTATCCGTGGGTGTGCGGGCGCTGCGGCCGGGAGTTCAACCGCAACAATCTGCAGGAACTCACGGTTCACCACCGCGACCACAACCACGACAACAATCCCCTGGACGGCAGCAACTGGGAGTTGCTTTGCGTGTATTGCCACGATAATGAGCACCAGCGTCAGCTTGAGGCCGCGGGCGGACCGCGCGAGGACAGGGCCGGAGGCGGTGCCACGCACAATCCCTTTGCCGACCTGAAAGACCTGCTAAAGAAATAGCGTCCTTGAGAAGAGTGCGGGGTACGTTCGGGTGTACCTCAGGAAGACAGTTTCCAGAACCCGAGCACGCATATCACCAGCAACACGCCGCCGATGGCGCGCCGGAAAAGCCGGTCGTTGCGCAGGATGTATTCATGAGTGTACAGGCCCATGACATGGCCGACGGCCGCCACCGGCAACAGGGCCAGGGCGGTTCCGAAATTCAGTGTCACCCCCACGGCGGCAAAGGTCGTCATCTTCACCGAAACCAGCACGAACCAGAGAACGAACATGGTGTTGCGCAACTGTTGGGGTGAGATATTGCGCATGAAGACCGCCACCATCAGCGGCGCCCCGGAAAGCGAGGTCCCGGCGACGTAGCCTCCCGCCACCAGCAGGAAGCGATCAATCCAGTCACGATCGCTGCGAATTTCCAGGTCCAACAACCAAAGGCAGGCGTAGAGCAGGGTGACGGAGTACACGAACACCACCAGTAGCCTGTTGGGCAGGTTGAGAAGCCCGAAAATACCCACCAGGGCCGCCGGGATTACCCAGGCCGCCGCGCGGCGCAGGTAGGCCCAGTCCACGTTGCCCAGCCGGGTGCGCAGGGTCAGCGCGGAGAAGAACAGCAAGTGGGTGCCAATAATCGGCAACCAGAACAGGGGTTGATCGTTCAGGAACAGCATCAGTGGCAGGCCCAGGGCGGCACCGCCAAACCCGAGGCCACTGCGGACGAAGCCCGCCCATACGAACAGCAGCGCGATCAGTGCGATCTGCGTCGGTCCAAAGCTGAGCAGGGCGATGTGTGGCACGACGGTGTTCTGTTTGGAGGAATTTGTTGACAGTATCGCGGCAATCCGGGAACGGCAATCACCGGCACGTCGCCCTCCGGGCGCGGGCGGGATGCGGCCCTACCTATATATATGGTTGCTCCGCACGTAGCCAGCCGCCCCGGCAATGCGCCTGTGTCCCGTGGGGGGATCTTGACGTTCTGTCCACACAGCCATTGGTAGAATCCCGTGAACTGAACGAGTCGCGAAGCAGCAAGGAGAGGACATGAGCGTGCGTACCGTTACCATCCCCACGGAAGATGGTGGCATGGGCCTGTACACGGCCTGGCCGGAAGGCGAGGGACCGTTTCCCGCGGTCGTGGTGATTCAGCACGCGGGCGGGGTGGACACATTCGTCCAGGGGATGGCCGAACGCCTGGTCGAAGCCGGCTACTTCGTAGCCGCCCCCGATCTCTACCACCGCCTGGATACGCGCCAGGGCGGCATGATGGACTGGCTGAAGCAGTTGCGTGATGCCGAACTCGAGGTGGACGGAAACGCCACCATCAACTTTCTTTGTGAACATCCGCTTGTGGATCCGGATCGAATGGGCATCATCGGATTTTGCATGGGCGCTCGCGTTGCCTACCTGCTGGCCGAACTCAGCCCCCGTGTGCGCGCGGCCGTGGCCTACTATGGCGGCAATATCATGATCCCGTGGGGAGACGGGGCGTCACCATTTTCTCTCAGCGAGAGTCTGCATTGTCCCTTGCTGTTCCACTTCGGGGCTGACGACAAGAACCCGTCGCCCGAAGACCGGGAGAAGCTGGACACGGAACTGACACGTCTGGGCAAGGACCACGAATTCCATGAATACGAGGGAGCGGGGCACGCCTTCATGAATTTCGCCAACCCGCGCATGTATCGCGAGAACGCGGCCCGTGTCAGCTGGCCCCGAACCCTGGAGTTTTTCGCCCGGCTTCTGGGCTGATACATTCCCATGTGAACCCAGGACAAGAATTCCGGCCTGTGGCCACGACCGGATCAAACCAGGCACAGGAGTCCCATGAAAAAGATCCTCTTTGCGATATTGCTTGCGCTTTCTTCTGGAGTGACCCACGCGGACGGCATTCGTGGCGTAGTGGTTCAGGGCAATGGCGATCGGGCGCAATTTGAACGTGCGCTGCGCCTGGCCTCGAACATGCACGAGGTTCTGCCCAAGGCGAAGTTTGAAGTGGTGATATTTGGTCCGACCGTCAAGTTGCTGGATGCCTTTGGTCCGGAGGCGACATTGATTGGACGGGTGCAGCGGGAAGGTATCCAGGTGATTGCCTGCGGGCGTTCTCTCAAGACTGATCATGTGGATGAGGGCGACCTGGCCCCGGATGTACGCGTAGTACCATTTGGCGCGGTGCACATTCTGAAGCGCCAGCATCAGGGCTGGGAGTATTTCAAACCCTGAATCTGCTGCTGGCCCCGTTTGACAGTATCTTGCAAAAGAGTACTTGCCGCCCGACGGTCGGGCTCACTATATTGTGCGCTGCCCGGAAGGCGGCGCCATCACGCTAGCCAGGGAGTCGCGCCCATGCGGGGAAAACACTCTTGAGAGGAAGTCCAGCAATTCGCCGGGTTCTGTCCCTGTTCCTTGGCGTTTGCGCCGCAACCGCCGTGCCGACCGCCGGCGCCGCGCCGGCCCTGGATCTGAATGCCTACTATGCCGCCGCGCTGAAACGCAGCGAGACCGTTGCCATTCAGGGCGAGCTGGTGCGGCAGGCGCAAGAAAAGATTCGGCAGGCCAAGGCGGCCGTGCGACCCACGATCAAGGGGTTTGCCGGTTACACCTGGCAGCAGGCACCAAACGTGGCCTCGTCACTTCCCGGCGCCCTGGGTTATCAACCCGTATCTGGCCTCAACCTGTCCCAGCCCCTGTTCAGCGGCTTTCGTGAATTCGCAGCCTTGCGTCAGACCAAGGATCTGGTCGGGGCGCAGCGCGACGACTACCGGAATGCACGACGCCTGCTGTTCAACGACGTCGTACAGAATTTCTACACTGTCCTGTCGCTTGAACAGGATCTGGCGAACCTCCAGGAAGAAATCCATCAGAACGAGTTGCGGGCAAAGGACCTGCGCGCCCGCGTGCGGATCGGACGATCGCGGTCCAGCGAGTTGTTGACTGTGCAGACCGCCATCAGCACGCTGCGCGCCGAGGTCCAGCAACTGCGCGGGCAACTGCGGGTGGCACGGGAGACCTTCGCCTTTCTCAGCGGTATGGATGCGAACACGCCGCTGCAGGATTCGGAAAGCCTTCCCGGCGCGGTCGATGGCCTGGATGCCTATCTGGCGGCGACGGAATCGCGGGCCGATATTCAGGCGGCCCATCAAAGGCTGAAGGCGGCGCAGGAGAACGTCAAGGTCGCGCGCGGGGCCTATCTCCCCACCCTGGATCTGAACGGCAACTACTACACGCAGCGTGCGGGGTATCTGAAGGATGTCACCTGGGACGTGCAGCTGACGCTTTCGATCCCGATCTATTCGGGGGGCGGACTTCGCTCCGCGACGCGCGACGCGATCTCGCAGCGCACACAGGCCGAACTGTCGTTGAGCCAGGCGAGGCGCAGCGCGCAGCAGGAAATTCGTTCGCTGCATGACAGTGCCGGGTTCGATCTGCAACAACTTCAGGCCCTGAAGACCGCTACCGAGGCGGCACGTCGCAACTATGATGCGCAGAAGAAGGACTATCGACTTGGACTGGTCACCAATCTCGATGTCCTGCAGGCCCTCACCAGTTATCAGGAAAATCAACGCGCCCTGGATCGCGCGCGCTTCACCGCCAAGATTGACTGGATGAAGCTGCAGGCAGCCAGCGACCGTCTGCCGATACTTGCCGGAGACGGTACGGCACCATGAGTCTGCCCGGTATCGCCATTCGCCGACCGGTGTTCGCCTGGATGCTGATGGGTGGCTTGATTATCTTTGGCCTGATTTCCGCTACCCGCATGGGTATCAGCCAGCTGCCGGACGTGGACTTTCCGGTGGTGTCCATCTCGGTAAGCTATCCCGGCGCCGCGCCGGAAATCATCGAGTCCAACGTTGTCGATGTGCTGGAAGACGCGGTCATGACCATCGAAGGCGTGCGCAGCGTTTCGTCCACTTCGAGTTTCGGACAGGCGCGTATCACCGTCGAATTCAATCTGGATCGTGATATTTCCCTTGCCTTCCAGGACGTGCAAAACAAGGTGACGGCCGCGCAACGCTCGCTGCCGAAGGACCTGGACCCGCCCGTGCTGCGCAAGACCAATCCGGAAGACCAGCCGATCATGTGGCTCACCCTGAGTTCGGACCGCCACACGACGCCGCAGATCATGCGCTACGTCAAGGATGTGTTGCGTGACAAGTTATCGTCCGTCAGCGGGGTCGGAGATGTCCTGTTGGGCGGCTATGTCGACCCCAATCTGCGCGTGTGGGTGTCACGCAAGAAGCTGGATCGATACGAGCTCAACGCGACCGATGTCGTCGATGCAATTCAGGCGGAGCACTCCGAGCTGCCGGCCGGCCAGGTCACGAGCGGACCCAAGGAATACGATGTCCGCACCCTGGGCGAGGCGTCAACGCCCGAGGAGTTCGGGGACATCGTAATCAGTCACCGCGGCGGCCAGCCGGTGTACACGCGCATCCAGCTGAAGCAGGTGGCGAAGGTGGAGGACGGTCTCGCGGATATCCAGCGGATCTCTCGCGCCAACGGGCTGCCGGCGGTGGGCCTCGGCATTCAGAAACAGCGCGGTTCCAACGCGGTCGCCGTGGCGCATGCGGTGAAGGCAAGAGTGGCCCAGCTGCAAAAGCAGTTGCCCGCGGGGATGAAGCTGGCCATCAACTTCGATACCACGCATTTCATCGAGCAGTCCGTCGGCGAGTTCTATTTCACCCTTGTGCTTTCGGCACTGGCTACGGCCTTCGTATGTTGGCTGTTCCTCGGTAGCTGGACCGCGACCCTGAACGTGATCCTGGCGATCCCGACATCCATCATCGGCACGTTCATCGCCCTGTATTTCTTCGGTTTCACGCTGAACACCTTCACCCTCCTTGGCCTGAGCCTGGCCATCGGCATCGTTGTTGACGACGCCATCATGGTGCTGGAGAACATCGTGCGCCATCGTGAAGCGGGGGAAGGCCAGGTCGAGGCGGCATACAAGGGCGCGCGCCAGATCCAGTTCGCGGCCCTGGCGGCGACGCTGGCGGTGATTGCGATCTTCCTGCCGGTGGCGTTCATGCGCGGTGCTATCGGCCGCTTCTTCTTCCAGTTTGGCGTCACCATGACGGTGGCGGTCCTGTTGTCCCTGTTCGAGGCGCTGACGCTGACGCCGATGCGGTCCTCGCAATTCGTGCAGGCGGGCAGCCGTACCACCCGCATCGGCCGCGCCGCGGATTTCTTCTTTCACCGGATCGCCGCACTGTACGGTCGTGTCCTGCGCACGTCCCTGCGTCATCCCTGGTGGGTGCTGTTTGTGTCCCTGGTGTTTTTCGGTGCGTCGATGATGTCGCTCAAGCCGCTACACAAGGAGTTCGTGCCGGCACAGGACCAGGGGACCTTTCTCGTCCGCATGAAGACCCCGGTGGATTCGTCCCTGCAGTACACCGATTCCAAGTTCAAGAAGGCGGAGGCGTGGCTGAAGGCGCGCCCCGAGGTGTTGCGCTATTTCACCGCTGTCGGCGGCTTCGGCGCCGGCGGCATTCCCAACACCGGTATCCTGTTCGTGACCATGAAGCCCAAGGGTCAGCGCGGAGTTGACCCCAGGGTTGGTCACGAACTCAGCCAGCAGGAGATGATGGACGTTACGCGCAAGGCCCTGCGCAAGATCGGAGACGTAAAGGTCCAGATCCAGGACCTGTCCCTGCGCGGGTTTGCCGCCAGCCGTGGCTTCCCCGTGGAGTTTGCGATCCAGGGCCCCGACTGGGACAGGCTGGCACAGTACTCCAAGGAGATCATCAACAAGCTGGACGCCACCGGCCTGGTCGAAGATGTCGACAGCGATTACCTCGAGGGGAAACCCGAAATTCAGGTGATTCCCGATCGTACCGCCGCCGCCGAGCGCGGCGTCAGCATCCAGAGCATCTCCGAGGTGGTCAATATCCTCGTTGGCGGCTATGTCGCGGGTCAGTATTCATCGCACGGTCATCGATACGACATACGCGTACAACTGGAAGAGAAAGAGCGCGACCGCGCCGACCAGATCAAGCATCTGTACGTGCGAAACAATCGCGGCGAACTGGTTCCGTTGTCGCAGGTGGTACGACTGGAGGTTCGTCCGACCCTGGCGCAGATCAATCGCTATGATCGCGAGCGCGCGATCCAGATCTTCGCCAACATCAAGACCGGGAAATCGCAACAACTGGCGCTGGACGCAGCGCGGCGCATTACCACAGAAGTGTTCGCAGTCGTTCCGCGAATCGTTCCAGGACCTGCTGTTTGCCCTGGTGCTCGGCTTGCTGGTTTCCTACATGGTGCTGGCGTCGCAGTTCAACAGTTTCATTCATCCGGTCACCGTGTTGATGGCCTTGCCGTTCAGTGTGTCCGGCGCCTTCCTGACCCTGCTCATCACGGGCCAGTCGCTCAATATCTACAGCTTCATCGGCCTGATTCTGCTCATGGGCATCGTCAAGAAGAATTCCATTCTGCTGGTGGACTTCACCAACCAGGTGCGTGCCGCCGGCGAGACCGATATCCGCAAGGCCCTGCTGGAGGCCTGTCCCGTGCGATTGCGCCCCATCCTTATGACTTCCTTCGCGACCATCGCTGCGGCTCTGCCCCTGGCGCTCGCCATCGGTCCGGGGGCGGAAACGCGCGTGCCCATGGCGCTGGCCGTGATCGGCGGTGTGATCGTATCGACGATGTTGACGCTCGTCGTTGTACCCGCGGTCTATCAGTTGCTTTCCCGTTTTGAGCGGCGCGCGGTAGAGCCCCCACCCACGGGCGAACTGGCCGAATCCGAATCCGCTGTGATAGGTTGAGCCAGAGCCCGTTGTCCGTCCAGGACTGCGGTGCAGAAGATCCGGCTGTACCGGGTATGCGGTCGCAACCGCAAGGGAGGAGCCATCAGGACCGTCTCGAAATCGCGGGTTCGCAGCCTGTCCCGCCTCTTCGTTCGCATGTTTTCCGTTTCCTTCTGTCTCACGCTGCTGGTCGGTGTTGCTTCGGCACAGGCGCGCAGCCTGTACTGGGACGCAATGGAGGTGACCGCGCATCTGGATGCCGATGGCAGTCTGCACGTCACCGAGCACCAGGAGATGGTATTCGACGGCGCGTGGAACGGCGGCGAGCGCGACTTCAATATTCCCCTGGGACAGCGCGTTCAGCTGATCGGATTGTGGCGCATCGACCCCGGGACTGGCAGCCGTATCGGCCTGACCCAGGGGCCACTGGCTGCGGTCGATCAGTACAAATGGGTAAACGATCACGCCCTGCGCTGGCGCAGCCGCCTGCCCCGCGACCCGGTTTTTCACAAGCAGAAGCTGGTGTACGAGATCGAATACCGCTACTTCAATGTGCTCGTTCCGCGGAGGGGTGGCTACTGGCTGGATTACGACTTCGCGTTTCGCCGCAGGCCCGGCGAGTTTCGACACTACTCTCTGAACTTCACCATGGATCCGGTATGGATCGCTCCGTATTCGTTCAACGGAAACCAGGTGCGCGAAAATCTGCGGCCCGGTCAGGGCATGGTTGCGCGCGTGATGTTGCGCTATGTCGGACCGGGCCAGCCCGCGGCGGTGATTCGCGGGACAGACCCGAGGTGGGTGGCGGCCATGCTCGTCCTGTTTGTCGTCTTCGTGCTGTGGAGATTTCGCATCTACCTGGGGCACGAGCGCCGCAATGGGCGATTCGCGCCGCTGCCGGATCCCGCAACCATCGATGAGGCATGGCTGCAGCGTGAGGTGTTTTCGCAACTGCCGGAAAAGATCGGTGCGCAGTGGGATGAGCGAACCGGCGCCGCGGAAGTGGCCGCGATTCTGGCGCGCCTGGTGCAGGAAGGAAAGCTTGAAAGTCATGTTGAGGAGCGCGGTGTCTGGATATTCAAGCGCAAGGTCCTGTGCCTGAAGCTGCTGCAGCCCCTGGACCAGTTCGGGTCCTACGAGCACAAGCTGCTGAAGTCACTCTTCATCGACGGCGACAAGACCGATACGGACAAGGTCCGTTCCTATTATCGCAAGAAGAAAACCGGCTTCGATCCGGCGAGCAAGATCCGTACTGCCCTGAAGCCTGGCGAAAAAACCGATCCTGATAACAAGCAGGCGTTGCACGGGGCCTGGAGACTCACGGCCGTATTGGTGTTGGGCGCGGCAGTCGCGTTCGTTGCCGCGCTTCGGAGCGATTTCAACTGGATCGCGGTGTTGATGCCCTTTGCGGGGATTGCGATTGCAAACGCAATTACCGTGCGCCTGATGGCTGTCGCCGCGCGGGCCGAGGTCGAGCACCCCGGAATCCGCCTGGGAACGGTTCTGGCTCCGGCCTTTCTGTTGGCTGCCCTGGTAAGCGTGCCCCTGTTCTGGTTCTATCGCTTCGTGCCCCTGCCCGCGTGGCCCGGTGTTGTGCTGGTTTTTGCGGCCATAATCAATTCCGCGTTCAACGGTGTGCGCACAAGGGTCAGTCCCGAGCAGATCGCACGCCGCAAGCGCCTGTGTGGGGCGCGCCGCTATTTCGTCCGGGAACTTGGCCATTCCGAGCCGCACCTGCGCGACGAATGGTATCCCTATCTCATCGCCTTTGGCCTCAATCGGGAGATGGACCGTTGGTTCCGCTCCTATGCTTCGTCGACTGGCGGAACCAGCGGTTTCGGCACCGCCGCATCTTCCGGTTCGGGCATGTCATCCGCTGGCTGGAGTGGGGGTGGTGGCTCCTTCGGTGGAGCCGGCGCAGTGGCGGGTTGGGCCGCGGCCGCTGGCACCTTGTCCGCCGGGGTCGCTTCGCCATCTTCGGGTGGCGGGGGCGGGAGCTCCGGCGGCGGGGGCGGGAGCTCCGGCGGCGGCGGCGGTGGTGGCTGGTGATCCTCGGGCGTCCTGGCCACGGCGCCGGAAATCCGTTCACGAATTGTTGTCGTCCCGTCAGCACCACTGGCTGGCGCGGGTGTGGGTGAGGAGGAATTGCGCTAGACTGCGGGCAAATCAGGGCATGCATCTGCCTGCCCGGGAAGAGGGAATCGTCCAAAGAGACGGACAGGGGGCTGAATGGATACTGCGCATGATGCGCTCCGGCGGTTGTTCGCATGAGCGATGCGAAAGAGCGGGCAAAGGCCATTGCGGCGGAGATCAAGGCCGCGATGAAGGAGGCGCGAGCCGCGGAAAAACGTGCGGCCGCACTTGGCAAGGAACTGACGCAGGTCCTTGCCGAGATTCGCGAGGCCGATGCGCCCCGCAAGATCGTGGAATATCCGCCAGGGAGGTACGAGTGTCTTTCCTGTGGACAAATCACCTTGCTCACGTCGCCGGTGGCTGAGCTTTCCGAATGCGACAACTGCGGACAGCAAAAATTCAGCGGGCCTGAACCCAAGGTGACCATCGTGAAACCGCCACCACCGAAGCGCTATCCCGCGGGGATGTATCGTTGCCAGGCTTGTGGGGCACAAACGGCGTTGATCAATGACACGGACACGATGCCCGAATGCGATTTTTGCGGTGAAGCAAAACTCGAACGAATCGGCGGCGGGTCCTAGGCCGGCAGCATGCCGGCGTCTTCCCTGATATGTCCGATCCGGGTACAGCAACTTCCGGGGTGTCATCGGCCGATGGAGCATCGACCGACAGCCGACGATTGGTGTTGCTGAGCCTGGGTGCACTCGGGATCGTATTCGGCGACATCGGTACCAGTCCCCTTTATGCATTGCGAGCCTGTTTTTTCGGCAACGCTCTGCTGCCGGTCAATCACGAGAACGTGCTCGGTGTTCTTTCCCTGATCTTCTGGTCACTGATCCTCGTGATCTCGATCAAGTATTTCCTGTTTGTCATGCGCGCGGACAACCGTGGTGAAGGCGGAATCCTTTCCCTGTTTGCCCTGTTGCGCCCCTGGCAACAGAAACAGGGCCGTACCGGCCGGGTGATTCTGCTCATGGCCCTGCTGGGCGCGGCCCTGCTGTATGGGGATGGCATGCTGACCCCGGCGATCTCCGTACTGAGCGCCGTGGAAGGGCTCGAGATCGCGACACCCGTGATGGAGCCCGTCGTACTCCCCTTGACTGTACTCATACTGATTGGCCTGTTTGCCTTCCAGAAGTCGGGCACCGCGGGAGTGGGGGCGGTCTTCGGTCCCATCGTCGTGATCTGGTTTGTCGTGATTGGTGTTCTGGGTCTGCGCGCGATTCTGGACTACCCGGCCGTGTTCGGTGCGTTGAACCCAGTACACGCGGTTGCGCTGTTTGTCCGCAACGGAACCGTGGGCTTTCTGGTGCTGGGTGGGGTATTCCTGGTCGTGACCGGCGGCGAGGCGCTGTATGCCGACATGGGTCATTTCAGCCGTGGAAGTATCGGCCTGGCATGGTTCGCCGTGGTACTGCCCGGGCTGCTGCTCAACTATTTCGGCCAGGGGGCGGAAATCCTGGCGCACCCGGAAGCGGTCCGACACCCGTTCTACTATCTGGTTCCAAGTTGGGGCGTATATCCCATGGTCGGCCTGGCCACCGTGGTCACCGTTATTGCGTCGCAGGCCGTGATCTCCGGCGCATTCTCGCTCACACGGCAGGCTGTGCAACTCGGGTATGCCCCTCTTGTGAACATCGTCCAGACTTCCTCCGAGGAACGTGGCCAGATCTACATCCCTCTGGTCAACTGGGCCTTGCTGGTAACGACCGTCCTGGTCGTACTGGGTTTCCAGTCGTCCCAGCGCCTGGCGGCGGCCTACGGCATGGCGGTCAGCACAACCATGGTCATTACGACCGTGCTTGCGTTCTTCCTTGCCTGGCGGGTGTGGAACTGGCCCGGCCTGGTGGCCGTCCTGGTGGCCTTGCCGCTGCTGGTCATGGACAGCGCGTTCTGGGGCGCCAATCTGATGAAGTTTCTCGAGGGTGGGTGGCTACCACTGGTGATCGGTGTCGCCGCCATGTTCCTTATGGTCACCTGGTATCGCGGGCGCGAACTGGTCCGCGAACGCGTGCGCCAGCGGACCGTGCCGCTGGACCGGGTGTTGGAAAACCTTGCAACCTATGGGCTGACCCGTGTTCCCGGCGTCGCCATATTTCTCTCCGGTAGTCGTAACGCGCCTGGCGCCCTGCTGCATCAACTGAAGATCAACCGCGTGTTGCACGAAACTGTGATCTTTCTCACGGTGGTGACCGATGATGTACCCCGGGTCCCCGCGGGCGAACGACTGGAAGCCGAAGACCTGGGCAACGGGTTTGTCCGGGTGGTCGCGCATTACGGATTCATGCAGACGCCGAACGTCCCGGTGGCCCTGCGCTTCTATCACGAGCGCGGCCTGATCGACAAACTGGACGATGTGGAAAGTGCGAATTACTTCCTGGGCCACGCGAGACTGATCCCTACGCCGGGTCACGGTATGAGTATGTGGCGCAAGCGTCTGTACCGCTTCATGGCGCACAATGCCATGAATACCGAGGCCTTCTACCAGCTACCGCCGTCGCGTGCGGTCGAACTCGGCGTACAAATCGAGTTCTGATTCCGGATGGACGTCGGCTATTCGGTCATTGTGCCTGCCTACAACGAATCGGACTATCTGGTCCCGACTCTCGAGGCCTTGCACGAAGCCATGGCTTCAATTTCCCTGCACGGGGAATTGATCGTTTGCGACAATAATTCCACCGACGACACCGCGGAGCTTGCGCGCCGCGCCGATGCGCGCGTGGTATTCGAAGCGGTCAACCAGATTTCGCGCGCTCGTAACGCGGGTGCACGCGAGGCCCGTGGTCGCTATCTCCTGTTCGTTGATGCCGATACTCATATTTCTCCGCGACTTCTGCGCACGGCACTGGAGCAGCTGGAGTCCGGACGTTGTATTGGCGGTGGCACCCACGTTCAACTGGCACCCCCGCTATCGGTCGGCGTGCGCTTCATCGTCGGCCTGTGGAATCGCATTTCGTCCACCTTTCGTTTGGCGGCGGGGTGCTTCTTCTGGTGTGTGCGCGAGGATTTCGAGGCCGTGGGGGGATTCAGCGAAACGGTCTACGCGAGCGAGGAGATCTGGCTGTCCCGTCTTCTCCGTCGCCGCGGACGAAAGACCGGGCGACGGTTCTGCATCCTCCGCGATTATCCGGCGATCTCCTCGGGACGGAAGCAGCATTGGTTCAGCATGGGCCGCCAGCTTGGTCTGCTGGCGATGGTGGTGTTCTTTCCGTTTTTCGTACGATACAAACGGCTGTGCTCGTACTGGTACGAACGTCCGGAGCGATAGGAGATCTGCTATGGCTTCTCTTCCTGGACCGGGACGGCCCGAGTCTTCACCCGCGATGTCCTGCGTGCGGCCAATTCGTCTATTTGGCAAGGGCAACGTATGATTGCTCATACATGGCAACACGTGAAATCGTAATCGCTGACAGGAACAGTTCTTCATGCATGCACTCCAGGCGGCCATCCTCGGCCTCGTAGAGGGTTTCACCGAATTCCTGCCCATATCTTCCACCGGGCACATGATTGTCGTCAGTCAGTGGCTTGGCCTGCCACAGGACTCGGCCAACAAGGCGTTCGAGGTGATCATCCAGCTCGCCGCCATCCTCGCCGTGGTCGCCCTCTATCGCGACAAGTTCACCTTGCGCCACATTGAGCTGTGGAAAAAGATCATCCTTGCCTTCATACCGGTAGGGGTGGTGGGTCTGCTGTTCTACAAACAGATCAAGTCCATGTTTTCGGTGGAAGTGGTGGCAATAATGTTCATCGTAGGTGGCATCGTCTTTCTCATCGTTGAACGTATCTACAAGGAAACACCGTCCCACGTCGCCAATGTTGAGGACCTGAGCTATCGTCAGGCCCTGTGGGTTGGCCTTGCACAGGTGTTCTCTCTTGTTCCCGGCACCAGCCGGGCTGGTGCCACTATTGTCGGCGGCCTGCTTTCGGGCTTGAGCCGCACTGCGGCCGCGGAGTTTTCGTTTCTGCTGGCGCTGCCCGTGATGGCCGCCGCCAGCGGCCTCGACCTGCTGAAACACTACCGTGAATTCGAGGACAGCAACCTGCTGCACCTGGGGATCGGCTTCGCCGTCGCATTCGTCGTCGCCTACCTGACCATGCGATGGTTCCTCGTGTTCCTGTCCCGGTTTACGTTCAACACATTCGGCGTCTATCGCATCGCTTTTGGTGTTGCCCTTTTATTGTGGTATCGCTAAGCAGGGCGCGCTGTTTTCTGTTTCGCCTGCGGCGATCAAAATCTACTAGTCCGGGCTGGTCCGGACGGCCCAGGTACTTTTTCTTTGCTTGTCCAAAGAAAAAGTACCCAAAAAGAAAGGACCCCCGGGTCCTTGGCCTTACGGATGTTATACATCCTTCAGGCTCCCCTCGGCAGAACGAAAAAATCCCCCACGCGCGTCGAACTCGGAACCTTCGCTGCGCGAAGGCTTGCCTCGACAGGCTCCGCGCGTGCCGAATTTTCTCCATCCTGCCTCGGCGGCGGACACGGGAGCAGAACCCCAAGGTGGTGTTTTTCATCCCCGTCGGAGCTCACCGAGCACCGCAGCGAGGACCGGAATGAGTGCGAGGGGTGTCGAGCCCGAGCCGGGCGGTGTTCCCGGCCGGCGAGTTCCCGAGCACCCGGTCCGAACGAGGAGCGCAGGGGACCCGCGATAAGCGGGTGAGCGACCGGGGCCGCCTTTCTTTTGGTTACTTTTCTTTGGCGGAACAAAGAAAAGTAACCTGCTGCCGGTCAGCCACCGGCGCAGCAGCTTTTCAGGTCGCCGCAGGCGAAACAAAGACAGCGGGGCGCCGCCCCGCATACCCTCGCGAATGCGACCCACCCCCAACAAAAAAACCCGTAGATTTCTCTACGGGTTTTTGACAAATGGCGCGCCCGAAGGGATTCGAACCCCTGACCTCTGCCTCCGGAGGGCAGCGCTCTATCCAGCTGAGCTACGGGCGCCGGGAAGCGAAGCATACCCGCCCGCCTCGAAAGCGTCCACGGAGCCGCCGACCCCCGGCGGGAGTGTGTATTCCGCGGGGGGGATTGGGCTATACTACGCGCGATTTTCGGGCCGTCCGGGCCTGCCGGGCGGGCATACAGCAAGGCAACTATTGATAATAGGTATCGTAACCATGAGCAATATGTCAGATCGCGACTTCACCCGGAGTTTCTCCATCATGATCGGGGCCCTGATTGCCCTGGCCGTGGTCATATTCATCGTCGCAAACATCGTTGGATTCAAGACCAAGGCGACCACGGTCGGCGCCAACAAGGCCGATGACCAGAGCCTGGTCTCCCGCATCGAGCCCGTCGGCAAGCTGGTCGCGGCCCAGTCCGTGGTGAGCGCCGCCATCCCGACGGCCCAGGCGGCAACGGACGGAAAGTCGGTCTATGAAGCCACCTGCCATGCCTGCCATGGCACCGGTGTCCTGAACGCACCGAAGTTTGGCAACAAGGCCGATTGGGCCCCGCGCATCAAGCAGGGTATGGCTACCCTGGACAACCACGCCATTCACGGGATTCGCGCCATGCCGCCCAAGGGTGGAAATGCCAGCCTGAGCGATGCTGCCGTGAAGGCCGCCGTGGCGTATATGGTTGATCACTCCAAGTAGTCCCGACACCAGGCTGAAATGAAGAAGCGGCCGCAAGGCCGCTTTTTTATGCCTGTCGCCGGGACATCCCGGGCGCTCTACGGTCGAGATAGCGCAGCTGGATTGCCTCCGACAGATGGGCCGGGCGGATTTGGTCGGCGCCATCGAGGTCGGCTATGGTGCGCGCCAGTCGCAGCAGGCGGTGAAAGCTGCGGGCACTCATCCCCAGCCGCTCCATCGTTTGTTCCAGCACCTTCCTGCCGTCCGTGTCCAATCGACAGTAGCGATCAATCTGTTCGACCGTGAGCCTGGAATTCAGGGTCTCGCCCCGCTGCACCTGGCATTCGCGGGCCACGACCACGCGCGCTCGCACGGCAGCCGATGATTCTGCCGGTGTCCGGTGGGGTTCCAACAGCTGCCGCCGTGGCAGCGCCCGGACCGGGACATGCATATCGATGCGGTCGAGCAAGGGGCCGGAGATGCGGCCGCGGTAGCGCAGGATCTGATCCGGGGTGCAGTGGCAGTGGTGGGCGGAATCGCCGGCGTAGCCACAGGGACACGGGTTCATGGCCGCGACCAGCTGAAATCGTGCCGGAAAGTCCGCTTGTCGTGCGGCGCGCGAGACGGTGATGGTTCCGGATTCCAGGGGTTCGCGCAGCACCTCCAGGACCCGGCGGTCAAACTCGGGCAATTCATCGAGGAAAAGCACGCCGTTGTGGGCCAGAGAGATTTCGCCCGGGCGGGGATGACTGCCACCGCCGACCAGTGCGACGCC
>JARRJV010000030.1:0-511 GCA_037388825.1 Acidiferrobacteraceae bacterium
CCCGGATTTCGATACCGACCCTGCTCATTCAGGGCGGCCACGATCGTCTGGTCCCGCTATCGGCCGGTGACTGGCTGGTTCAACATCTGCAACGGGCAGACCTGCGCACAATCGAGCGTGCCGGGCACGCGCCGTTCGTGTCCCATCGGGACGAGTTCCTCGCGCTGCTGAAAGCGGCCCCGGATTCGGAGTTACAGCACCGTGCTGGATAAGCGCCGCATCCGTCAGTCCTTCGATCGCGCCGCTCCTCGCTATGACGAGTTTGCCGTCCTGCAATACGACATCGGCGGGCGTCTGCTGGAGCGGCTTGATGGGGACCAGGCAAAGACTCTCCGCCGGATACTCGACCTCGGTTGCGGTACCGGCTTCGTGACCCGCGCCCTCGCACAACGGTTTCGCGGCTCACGTGTTGTTGGTGTCGATCTTTCCCCGGCAATGGTCGAGCAGGCCAATGCGCGGCGGGGCCGGTGGAGTCGTTGCCGCTACGTGTGTGCGGATGCCGAACGCCTGC
>JARRJV010000030.1:529-23845 GCA_037388825.1 Acidiferrobacteraceae bacterium
TCTGGCGTTGCAGTGGTGCGATGCGGCAACGGCGTTTGCGGAGATCGCGCGCGTGTTGCGACCCGGTGGCCGTTTCCTGTTCTCCACGTTCGGCCCGGACACGCTCAAGGAGTTGCGCGCGGCGTGGGCAAGTGTGAACAGTGAGACCCATGTGCATGGTTTTGTCGACATGCATGAACTGGGCGATCTGCTCCTGGGGCAGGGGTTTGTGAATCCGGTGATGGACATGGAGGTCCTGACCATGACCTATCCTGATGTGGACGGACTGATGGCGGATCTTCGCGGGATCGGCGCACACAATCTCGCCATGCCGCGAAGCGCCGGCCTGACGGGCAAGCACGCGTTTGCCAGGTTCCGCAGCGCCTACGAGGACTTGGCTGTAGACGGAAGAATTCCTGCGACCTATGAAGTGGTCTTTGGCTTTGGCCGCGCACCGACGGAGCAACAGCTTCCCGCGGGCCAAGTTGCGATCACGATTCCGATCAGTGAAATCCGCCGGGGTTCGTCGTGAACGTGTCCGTCTTCGTAACCGGGACCGACACCGGTGTGGGCAAGACCCTGGTGAGTGCCGCACTGATTGCGGCACTGCGCCGCCGGGACATCGGCGCAGTTGGCATGAAACCCGTAGCCAGTGGTTGTACGCCAACACCGGATGGCCTTCGCAATGAAGACGCCGAGCAGTTGCGCGCGGCCGCTGGTGGAACACCGGACTACGAACGGGTCAATCCGTACGCGTTTGCGCCCGCGATCGCGCCCCACCTCGCGGCCCACGACGCAGGCATACGAATCCAGCTCGAATCGATTCTTGATTCCTTTGAATCCCTGCGCAGGGAGTTCGGAACGGTGGTGGTGGAAGGAGTTGGTGGTTGGCGGGTTCCGTTGGGACATGTTCTCACCACGGAGCACCTGGCCAAGGCCCTGGGTTTGCCCGTGGTGATGGTCGTTGGCCTGAGACTCGGTTGTCTCAATCATGCCTTGCTGACGGCCGAGGCGGTGACCACGGCCGGCCTGAGACTCGCGGGTTGGGTCGCAAACGGGATTGATTCGCAGATGGATCGCATCGATGACAATGTCGACACCTTGCGTAGACATTTGTCGACGCCTCTACTCGGTTTTATTCCCTACCGCGGTGGTACGAATTACGGTGACGTTGCGGATATGCTGGACCTGTCGTATCTGTTGGATGGATAAGCGGGACGCAAGTATCCATTAGGTACTTTTATTGAGAAAAATTTGTGTTAGCAATTGGCAGCGTCGGCGTTAGGGTGTCCGATATCTAGTTGCAGGTGCGGGGACCCTATGATACTTTGCCGGCGCGAAAAAACTGATCTAAGGCAAAGAAAAAGCCAAAAACCTCGTTCCGGGGTAAGCAATCGGGGAACGGGAATCGTGGGCAGAACAAGACCGGGTCAGTAATCCAGCCGCAAACAACGGACCGCACGGAGTAGCGACCACAGCGCGCCGCGTAGCGGGCACTTGTGTGCTGGAAAACACTAGTGAGGATTTTGCTGCGGACCCTGGGGTTCGGGCAACAGTTTCAAAGCAAAGCAACAACTATCGTTTCCGACGGGAGCACAGCATGTTCATGAGTCGTTCAAGACCTGCCACGGGGATCGGATCCCGCCTGATTGCAGGCATCTCCTTCCTTCTCTTTTCCGGTATTGCATCTGCCGACTACGCGCTGAATTTCCAGACGCCGGTTACCCCGATTGCTGAATCCGTGCTGAAATTGCACAACATGATCATGACGATCTGTTTTGTGATTTTCGTGCTTGTTTTCGGCGTGATGTTCTACTCCATCGCGGTGCACCGCAAGAGCCGGGGGCACAAGGCTTCCAAGTTCGACGACAATCCCAAGCTGGAAGTGTTGTGGACCATCATCCCGTTCCTGATTCTGATCGGCCTGGCCATCCCGTCCACCGCGACCCTCATCAAGATGGACGACACCAGCAACTCGGATCTGACCGTCAAGATCACCGGCCACCAGTGGAAGTGGGAATATGAATATCCGGAACAGGGAATCGACTTCATCAGCGCCCTGTCCACGCCCCGCGATCAAATCGAAAACAAGGCCAAGAAAGACAAGAACTATCTGCTGGAAGTTGACAATCCCCTGGTCATTCCTGTCAACAAGAAGGTTCGTTTCGTCATTACGTCCGGTGATGTGATTCATTCTTGGTGGGTCCCCGCCCTTGGACAGAAGAAGGACGCCATTCCAGGGTATATCAACGAAATCTGGACCAGGGTTGAAAAGCCGGGCACCTACCGCGGTCAGTGTGCCGAGCTGTGCGGCAAGGACCATGGCTTTATGCCTATCGTCGTCAAGGCCGTCAGCGAGGACGAATTCAACAAGTGGGCCAACCAGCAGAAGGGCAAGATGGTGGCGCAGGCCGCAGCGGTCGGGAAGACCTGGACCAAGGCCGACCTGATGAAGAACGGCGAAAAGGTCTATCAAAAGAACTGCGCCGCATGCCACCAGGCCAACGGCCTGGGTGTCCCGGGAGTGTTCCCGCCGATCGCCACCGGTCATCCGTTCTCCGCTTCCGACGCAATGGTTAAAGACCTGACCGAGCGCGGTTTCTACAAGGATGGGAAGAT
Source organism: Acidiferrobacteraceae bacterium (assembly GCA_037388825.1). NCBI lineage: Bacteria > Pseudomonadati > Pseudomonadota > Gammaproteobacteria > Acidiferrobacterales > Acidiferrobacteraceae > Acidiferrobacteraceae bacterium. The sequence goes on from JARRJV010000030.1 coordinate 3,128, forward strand.
CGCCGAAGGCACAGTGGACCAACACATCGATATCGTGGTCAATGGAATTCCGGGTACTGCAATGGCTGCCTTCGGCAAGCAACTTGGAGCGGCGGACATCGCATCCGTGATCACGTTCGAACGTAACTCGTTTGGCAATAGTACCGGCGACGTGATTCAGCCCTCGCAGGTCAAGGCCCACCAGCGTTAAGAAGCATCAGCTTAAGGAGATCAAGAAATGGCTACTGAACACCACGATCATCCGAAGGGTCTTATGCGTTGGCTGACGACGACCAACCATAAGGACATCGGAACCCTGTACCTGATCTTTGCCTTCGTCATGGCACTGATCGGCGGCACCATGTCCCTGCTCATCCGGGCGGAGCTGTTCGAGCCCGGCATGCAGATTCTGCAGCCCAATACCTTCAACGAGATGACCACGCTCCATGCGCTCATCATGATCTTCGGCTTTGTCATGCCGGCCTTCACTGGCCTGGCCAACTGGCAGATCCCGCTGATGCTGGGCGCACCCGATATGGCGCTGCCGCGCATGAATAACTGGAGCTTCTGGATTCTGCCGTTTGCGGCAACCCTGCTGATCCTGTCCATGTTTGCGCCGGGTGGGGGGCCTGCCGCCGGCTGGACCCTGTATCCGCCGCTTTCGGTGCAGCAGGGAATGGGTGTGGACTTCACGATCCTGTCCATTCACCTTCTGGGTATCTCCTCGATTCTCGGCTCGATCAATATCATCGCAACCATTTTGAACATGCGCGCGCCGGGGCTGACCCTGATGAAGATGCCCATGTTCGTGTGGGGCTGGTTCATCACCGCGTTCCTGCTGATTGCCTCCCTGCCGGTGCTGGCGGGTGCGGTGACCATGCTGCTGACCGACCGTCACTTCGGTACGCATTTCTTCAACGCCGCCGGTGGCGGTGACCCGGTTCTGTTCCAGCACGTATTCTGGTTCTTCGGGCACCCCGAGGTGTACATTCTGGTGCTGCCGGCCTTCGGTGTGTTCTCGGTAATCATCCCGACCTTCGCGCGCAAGCCGATATTCGGCTACACCTCCATGGTGTTCGCCATGGCGACCATTGCCTTCCTGTCGTTCATCGTGTGGGCGCACCACATGTACACGGTGGGTATGCCCATGGCCGGCGAGCTGTTCTTCATGTATTCCACCATGCTGATCGCGGTCCCGACGGGCGTGAAGGTGTTCAACTGGGTCTCCACCATGTGGCGTGGTTCCATGACCTTCGAGACCCCGATGCTGTGGGCGATCGGTGGCGTGTTCGTGTTCACCATTGGCGGACTATCGGGCCTGATGCTGTCCATCACCCCGGCAGACTTCCAGTACCACGACACCTATTTCGTGGTGGCGCATTTCCACTATGTGATCATCGGTGGTTCGGTGTTCGGCCTGTTCGGCGCCATCTACTACTGGCTGCCGAAGTGGACCGGCCACATGTACAAGGAAGGCCTGGGCAAGCTGCACTTCTGGCTGACCATGATTGGATTCAATATGACTTTCTTCCCGCAGCACTTCCTGGGTCTGGCCGGTATGCCGCGCCGTATCCCGGACTATGCGCTGCAGTTCACCGGGTTCAACCAGATCTCGTCGATCGCTGCGTTCTGCACCATCGCCGCGCAGTTGATCTTCTTCTATCTTGCATTCAAGGCAATCAAGGGTGGCGAGAAGGCGACGGACCAGGTCTGGGAAGGCGCGGAAGGCCTGGAATGGACGGTTCCGTCCCCGGCGCCGTACCACACCTTTGAAACCGCTCCGGCAATCAAGTAGGAAAGAATCCCTTCCGGGCAACGGAGACGTCGCCCGGAAGGATGGAAAGTATGGGTAGTACCGAAGACCAGGAAACGGCACGGCAACGGAAGGGCATCATCATTACGGTCGTGGTGCTCGCGGCGATTGTCCTGGCCCTGTTCGTTTCTGCCTTCTTCGTCGTGAAATGACGAAAGGCGGGGACAGAAAGGCGGGCAGCCGCCGGACGGCGATCTGGCTGTCCCTCGTGGTCCTGGGGATGTTGGGCTTTGGTTATGCGATGGTGCCGCTGTACGGTGTCCTTTGTCACGTCACCGGCATCAATGGCAAGACGCGGATCGGTAGCGTTGCCGACGCAAAGCTCGATCCCAGTCGTTCGCTGACGGTGGAATTCGTGAGCAGCGTTGGAAAAGGCCTGGCCTGGGAGTTCCGGCCAATGCAGACGAGCATGGTCGTGCATCCAGGGGAGATCGTGGAGGTGAAGTACGTCGCACGAAACCTCTCCGATGTGGCCGTCGTAGCAAGGGCCATACCGAGCGTTTCCCCGAATCGGGCCGCCGGGCACTTTCGGAACATCAGCAGCTTCAGTTTTTCGGAACAGGTGCTGCGGCCCGGGGAGGAAAAGGAACTGCCGGTACGGTTTTACATCGATTCCCGGGTTCCCAGGGAAGTGAATCGGGTAACGTTGTCGTATGCGTTCTTTCCCTTGAACGAGGGGGCGACAACCGCGAAGAAGGCTGAAACGAGCCCGGAATTGAAGCAACTTTGAAAATTGACAAAAAAGAGGATTAAGCAATGACCGCGAAAGGTAGCTATTACTTGCCTGAGCCCAGTCCGTGGCCGATCATCACATCGTCCGGGCTGTTTCTGCTGGCGCTGGGTCTGATTCTCACTATCAACAGCGTCGGGACGGGCCACTGGATCCTGCTGGCCGGTGCCGCAGTGGTGATCTACATGGTGATCGGGGAGAGCGAGGCCGGTACCTACAACAGCCAGGTCGACATGTCGTTCCGCCTGGGCATGGGTTGGTTCATCTTCTCCGAGGTCATGTTCTTCGCCGCCTTCTTCGGCGCGCTGTTCTATGTGCGCAACTTCTCGACCGACTGGCTGGCATCCGGCCCCGCGCACGACTTCCTGTGGCAGAACTACCACGGTGGCTGGCCCACTGCGGGTCCTGAGGGGCTTACGCCCGTCACCGGTCACGAGGCCATGCATGGGGAGAACGAGTTCACGCCCATGGCGGCCTGGGGGATTCCCTTTATCAATACCCTGATCCTCCTGACCTCGGGCGCGACTGTGACGTGGGCGCATTGGGGTCTGAAGAAGGACAACCGTGCGCAGCTGATCACGGGTCTGTTCCTTACTGTTGCCCTGGGCCTCACCTTCCTTTCGCTGCAGGCGTTTGAATACATTCACGCCTACACTGAACTGAACCTGAAGCTGACGACAGGTGTCTATGGGTCGACCTTCTTCATGCTGACAGGCTTCCACGGTCTGCACGTGACCCTGGGTTCCATCATGCTGATGACCATCCTGGGTCGCTCGGTGAAGGGTCACTTCACTCCCGAGCACCACTTCGGCTTCGAGGCCGTCGCCTGGTACTGGCACTTTGTGGACGTGGTCTGGCTGGGACTGTTCATCTTCGTGTACTGGCTGTAGTCGCCAGGCGCACGAAGGAAGCGAAGGCGCCGTCGAATCCTCGCGGCGCCTTTGTTCTTTCCGGGGTTTCTGAGAAAGGATTCCTAGTGAACGATGCGCAGGCCGGTCTGCGGCAGAATGTGGAAGTAGAAGCCGGCACCGAGTAGCAGGAATAGCGAAATCGAAAGCACGACGCGCAGGGTGAGCGCCTTGACCATGCGCGTGCTGTCGGCATTGCCATGATCCTTGAACAGGAACAGCAGGGCGGAGAACAGGCTGCCAAGAATGGTTAACAGAACGAGGATAACGAGTACTTTGACCAGGATGACCATGACGGGCCTCTCTACAATGCGGACTCGCATTATACCTGCACCGGGAGCGCCCGTCAGGGGATCGTTCCAGTACTGATGACCAGACGTCGCTTTCGCCCGAGACTGGTTCCCACGGTCAGTTTCCTGATCGTTCTGCCGACGCTGATCGGTCTTGGGGTGTGGCAACTGCACCGGGCGGCGGAAAAGCGTCAATTGCAGGATCTGTACGACGCCCGTACCCAGGGACCGCCCGTAGCCATTGGCGGTCAGATTCAGGCCGCGGACGACTTGCGCTATCACCGCGTGAGTTTTCGCGGTACGTACGAGCCCGAGTACACGATTCTGATCGACAACCGGGTTCACGAAGGGCGCGCCGGCTATCACGTGGTGACCCCGGTGCGGATCGCCGGGACGAAGACGCGAATCCTGGTAAATCGGGGCTGGGTGCCAGTGGGTGGCGATCGCAGTCGATTGCCGGATACGACCCCGCCAGCGGGCACGCAGTCGTTTGTCGGTGTCGCCACTGTACCGCTGAAACACGTATTTCAGCTCAGTGCGCCACCACCGCTAGGGAAGACCTGGCAGCCGGTGTGGCAGCACCTGCAGATCGATCGATACGCCAGGGCGGTGCCATTTGCGATCCAGCCGGTCGTTGTATTGCTGGATCCCGAAAGTCCCGCGGGCGGCTATGTCCGTCACTGGAACCGCCTGAATGCAGGCATCGCCATGCATGAGGGCTATGCCTTCCAGTGGTTTTCCATGGCCCTGGCCCTGGCGGCGCTTTACCTGTTCGTGAATTTCCGTCGCGTCGACATCCGGGGCGAAGACGAAGATGACAGCCAGAATCTCGAGGCCTGAGTAGAAGAAAGATGCAAGACCAGACAACGAAGAACCGGATCATTCTGCTGACGATCTTTGGCATCGCCATGATCCCGCTGCTTGTCGCTATTGGCATGAAGGTTACGGGCTGGCGGCCGGCGCATACGACCAATTACGGGCAGTTGATCCAGCCGGCAAAGCCCCTGGCGGACGTGGGACTGGAGCGGCGGACCGGCAAACCCATTCGACTCCAGGATCTGCGCCGTCGCTGGCTGCTCGTGACCTTCAGCAAGGGGGCCTGTATCGGCGCCTGTGCGAAGAGCATTTACAAGATGCGCCAGGTCCATGTTGCCCAGGGCAAGTACCAGAAACGGGTGCAGCGCATGCTGGTGGTACTGCCGAAAGGACCGAAGCCGGATTTTGGGCCCATGGTGAAGGCGTACCCGGACATGATCGTGGTGACCGGTCCGGTTTCGGACGAGCAGGCCCTGGGCAAGCAATTGCAGATCCCGGGCGGTACCGCCCTGGACCAGGAGGGGTGGATCTTCGTGGTCGACCCTATCGGCAACTACATGATGCGATATCCCCCGGATGCCGACCCCGTCGGGATTCGCAAGGATCTGGCCCGCCTGCTGCGGGTTTCCCAGGTGGGATAGGGAGCGGGAAAATGAATTTCTGGTATAGTGCGGCGGCTCAGGCCGGAGGTGGCAGGTGAAAGTACAGAATCAATCGCTGGAAACGGCGCAATCGGGCCGTCCGTTGCGGGAATGGGTCCGTGAGTATTATGAACTCGGCAAGCCACGAGTGGTGGCCCTGATCGTATTCACCGCCATCGTCGGCATGTTTCTCGCCGTACCCGGATTCGTTTCCCTGAAGGCGCTGATCTTCGGGACCATCGGAATCGGTCTGGCCGCCGCGTCCGCCGCCGGCTTCAACCAGATCCTCGACCGCCGCGCCGACGCCATGATGGCGCGCACGCGGGCCCGTCCCCTGCCCACGGGCCAGCTGACCACGCGCCAGGCCACGACGTACTCCGCCATCATCGGCGTCGTGTCCATGTTCGTTCTTTATTATCTGGTGAACCCGCTGACGGCCGCGCTGACCTTCCTGTCGCTGATCGGCTATTCGGTGATCTATACGCTTTATCTCAAGCGCGCGACCCCGCAGAACATCGTCATCGGCGGCGCTGCCGGTGCTGCACCTCCGGTCCTCGGCTGGGCCGCAGCCACCGGCCACGTTACGCCTGACGCGCTGTTGTTGTTCCTGATCATCTTTGTGTGGACGCCTCCCCATTTCTGGGCTCTGGCCCTTTATCGTCGAGAGGAATACGCCGAGGTCGAACTGCCCATGCTGCCCCTGACCCACGGTGAACAGATCACGCGCCTGCACATTCTGATGTACACGATTGCCCTGACCGCAGTTACGTTCATGCCCTTCGCCAGCCACATGAGCGGAACGCTCTACATCGTTGGTGCCGTGGTGCTTGACGTCATTTTCCTGCGCTATGCCTGGCGGCTGTACCGGAACTACAGCGATGCCCTGGCGCGCCGCACCTTCATCTACTCGATCCAGTATCTGGCGATGCTGTTCGCGCTGCTGCTCATCGATCACTATGGGCGTGCCATCGTAGAGGCCATGCAATCGGCCCTGATCTGATCGCGTAGCAGCTGTCGTCGCCGGCAGTTCCACCCCACCAGGGAAGGTTGCATGAACACTGTCAGGGCGCAGAAAGCGAAACGAAAGGATCGACCTGGGCGAAGATTGGCAATCTGCCGATTTCCGGTCGTCGCCCCGAGGCCATTTCCTCCCTACGCATTCCCGATTTCAAGGGCTTTCTGCGCATGCGCATCGACAAGGACGGGCTTGCCATCTGCCCGATCGGGATCCGCGCCGTCACGCGGGGCTGGCCCCGGCGCTGATTGGCAAGCCCATACACGTATCCAAGGCGGCCGCGAAGCGCTGCCCGGGAAGGAGGATTCGTGGCAAGAGGTAGAGACATCAGCCGCTTCGGCTGGATGATTGTGGGCGCGATCCTGGTCTGGGACGGCGCGGACGCCATGTGGACGCGGGAGATATACGGTCGCATACACGTCCCCGGTGATCCACCCATTCTCCAGGGCTGGCCGGTGGCGGCGATTGGGCTGGTCGAATTGATTGTCGGTGCGGCTCTGTTGTACAGAATGTGGCGAAGTTCCCAGTAATCCGGGCAGGAGAGTTGCCGATTCCCGCCAACACAAGAGGTGAGAGATAGCAGTCATGTGGGACGAACGATATAGCGATGAGGAATACGTCTACGGGACGGAGCCCAACGATTTTCTGGTGGAACACTACAAGCGCATCCCCAAGGGCCGGGTGCTGTGTCTGGCCGACGGCGAGGGGCGCAACTCGGTGTTCCTGGCAGAGCAGGGCTACGAGGTCACGGCGGTTGATTCGTCTTCCGTTGGTCTGGAGAAAGGCAAGAAGCTCGCAGCGGAGCGAGGTGTCAAGGTGGAGTACATCCATGCCGATCTCGCCGGGTTCGACATCGAGGCGAACCACTGGCAGGGCGTGGTTTCCATCTTCGCCCACATCCCGCCGGATGCGCGCAAGCGAATTCATCGCCAGGTGGTTGAAGGTCTCGTTCCGGGCGGTGTGCTGATCCTCGAGGCCTATACGCCGAAACAATTGGAGTACGGTACCGGCGGCCCCAAGGTGGCGGAGATGACCATGGACCTCGGACGCCTGGAGCCGGAACTGATCGGCCTTCACTTCGAGCGCGCCGAGGAATTCGACCGCGACGTGGTTGAAGGCAAGTATCACACTGGCCTCGGCGCCGTGGTGCAGGTGATCGCGGTCAAGCCGGGCGAATGAGAAGATTCGCTAACGACCGAATGCAGACATGATCCAGACCAGATAATCGCCATGGCCAGCGAAGAGAATGATTCCGGTATGACGGTGAACGAGCGCTTGTATGCCGCTGGTCTTCTGGATGCTTTCTACAGGGCCGCCAACAAAAGGGATAAGGACGAGATGATCGCCCTACTGATGTCAATCGATTTCGAAAGGTATCAAGCGGAAAAGGCTGCCGAGAGCATCATCAACAATCCGGCGTTCACCGAATCGTGAACATGGGTCCGCTTCCGCCGGAAGTGGACAACCGGGCCTGAATCAACTGGATTGACTCCGTCTGGCGGGAGATTACCCGCACTTTCGGCCCCAATCTTGCTTGTATCCTTCCACAGACGCGAGTTGTCGCAAATGGAACAGGAGGATGCATGCCCCTATACGACTTTCAGTGTTCGAGCTGCGATTACCAGTTTGAGTCACTGGTGCGCGGCACGGACGTCCCACAGTGCCCCAAATGTGGGTCAACGACGGTCAAGAAACTCGTCTCCCTGCCCGCAGCGCAGGGAAAAACGAAAGACATCATCGCGGGCGCGCGCCGGCAGGCGGCCCGCGAGGGACACTTCAGCCACTATGCGCCATCGGAGCGGCCGCGGCGCAAGTGACCGGCCGTCCGGTTCGCGGCTCTCATGAACGGACTGTCGCATTCGCGACAAGACACGACACTGCGTGAATATCTCAATCCGGGTCTGGTTCGAGAGAAGACCGATATGTCGGTATGGCGATAAGAAGCCGACACCGACCCCGGAAACCAAAATGCTTTTCGGTCGCACACGGGACTCTCGGTCGGAACCTGGAACCAATGAAAGACCACCCTCGAGCTGGGGCGCGCATGCGCTAGAACGATTCAGTCTGATCGTCTAGACTTTCTCGAAATACAGTGCAATCAGAGCAGAGACAAGATTCCTGTGGGTATGGGTCTGAATGGCCCAGCATTCCAGCGGTCACGAAAGGGGGCTTCGGCATGCGTACATCCAGGCGGTTTGCTCCACTGAAAAACGCCGGGCGATTTTCGCTCGCAGCCATGCTTACGCTGGCGATTGCTGCTTCCCTCCCTGCAGATATCGAGAATCCTGTCGGGGACCACGCGAAAATGTTTGTTTTAACGCTACTCGGCATAAGCGATGCCTGGGCCGGCAACAATGACTGCAGCAATCCCGACGCCAACGGCGACTGTGGCACTCCTACTACCGGCGTAGAGGCCAGTGGAACTGTCCTGAACTGCACCAACAACAACCCCGATCCCAGGTGCAAGAACCCCAAGAAGCTCAACAACCCCGGGGGCAGCAGCGGTAGTGATAGCACCGCCAGCAGCGGTGGTAGTAGCGGGACCGGTAGTAGTGATAGCGCCGCCAGCAGCGGCAGCAGCGCGACACTGACCACCATGAGTTTCTGCGCCTCCGGCCACAGCAACGGTCCCGGGCGCCAGGTCAAAATCATGCGAAATGGCAGAGTTTTTGTCACCAAGGTACGATGCAAGTAGTTGTTGGCATCAAACCGTCGGTGGATGCAGGGCTATGGATGATTCTTGCCAGGACTCGGGGAAGGGGAGGCCGTTGCAGCCGGGCTTCACGCTTGTCGAGCTTGCGATAGTCGTTGCGATCATTGCTGTGCTTGCGGCGATCGCGATCCCCAGCTATTTGAACTATGTCCTCGATACCCGAATAGCCGCAGAGACGGACAATTTCCTCAGTATCCTCACGCAGGCACGAGGCGAAGCAATGGAATCCGGCAAGCCAGTGTCCATATGTCCCAGTACCGATGGCGCAACCTGCAACAGCACCAGGTGGGGAGACGGCTGGATTGTGTTCACCGATGGCGATACGCCCGGCAAGATAGACGGCGATGACTACGTTGTCCGCAAAGGCCAGCCCATTGATGACAAGATCGATCTGACAATCGATAGCGGCGGCGCTGCCTACATACGTTTTCTGCCGAATGAACTTCGGTTTTCCCGGTAGGGTGATTACCGACGGGAACGGGGCCAGGGTTGCGGCCAATATAATGCCCCTCGCGACGCGAAGCGGACACGGGCCCGGGAAACAAAAAAGGCTCCCATCGGGAGCCTTTTGAATTCCGCCTGATTGCAGGGTCAGGCGGAGAGCACGTCCTTCATGGTTCCGAGCGCCTTCTTCTCGATCTGGCGGATACGCTCCGCGGATACGCCATATTCCTCGGCGAGATCGTGCAGGGTCGGCTTGTTCTCTTCCGTCAGCCAGCGCCGCGCGATGATGTCGCGGCTGCGGTCGTCGAGTTTTGCCAGGGCGGTCTGCAACTGCTCGCGCTGGTTGATCTCTTCGTCCTCGTTGACGGCCAGGGTCTCCGGATTGAAGCGCAGATCCTGCAAGGTTGCCGACGGGGCCAGGTAGGCGCTCTCGTCGCTGTCGTCATTGCCGGCATCGAAGGCCACGTCGCCGCCGCCCATGCGCATCTCCATCTCGGTAACGATCTCCGGCGCCACGTCCAGGTTGCTGGCGAGCTTGTCGGTTTCGTCCTGCGTCATCCAGCCCAGGCGGCTGCGCGCCTTGCGCAGGTTGAAGAACAGCTTGCGCTGGGCCTTGGTGGTGGCGATCTTGACGATGCGCCAGTTGCGCAGGATGTAATCGAAGATCTCGGCGCGGATCCAGTGGACCGCGAACGACACCAGGCGAACGCCACGGCTCGGGTCGAAGGCCTTGACCGCCTTCATCAGGCCGATATTGCCTTCCTGGATCAGGTCGGCTTCCGGCAGCCCATAGCCCTTCAGGCCGCGGGCGACACGAACCACGTAGCGCAGGTGCGATAGCACCAGCTGGCGTGCAGCCTCCAGGTCATCCTGCTCGTGGTAGCGGCGCGCAAGGCTGCGCTCCTCTTCCGCGCTCAGGATCGGAAAGCTGTTGACGGTCTGGATATACGTTGCCAGGCCGGCATCGGTATTCAGGTTTACTGTCAGGGGCAACATCTGCTTCGACATTGACTTCCTCCCGCTATATTAGCGAACACTTATACTACCATCCGCTATATCTGAGTACCAATTGTATCAGAAGTTCCTCATCGACCTCTTTTGAGGGAAAAATACGGGTTTTTCAAGGGGATTTCCCTGATCTGGGGCAAAAAACCGGGTGTCCTTCAGCGCGGCGCGATATCCCCCAGATGCCGCCCCACGGCGACGCGGGAGCCGGCCCAGCCCAGCAGCAGGCCGATGCCCAGAATCAGGGTGCCGTTGGACCAGCCGGGGCCCTGCAGGGAGAAATCGCTGCCGTACAGCCGTGCCAGGTCCCCGATGGGGCCATCCAGGGTCCACAGACCCGCCTGGATCAGGAGCAGGGCACCGAGGGCGCCCAGGAGGCCCTGGAGGGCCCCGGAATAGAGGAAGGGACGGCGGATGAAGGCGTCGGTGCCGCCGATGAGCTTGATCACCTCGATCTCCTCCCGCCGGCTCAGAACCGCCAGGCGGATGGTGTTGCCCACGATCAGCAGCACTGCCGCCGACAGCAGGATGCCCAACAGGCTGGCCACGCGCCGGGCGATGGCCAGCATGGTGTGCAGGCGCTGGACCCATTGCAGGTCCAGCTGCACCAGGTCCACCGCGGATTCAGCCTTCAGATCGTTTAATAGATTCTGCAGGGGTGCATCGACGGATGCGGAGGTCTTGGGGCGAACAATGAGAACGCCCGGCAAAGGGTTGTTGCGCAGTTCCGTGATCGCGCCGCCCAGGCCCGACAATCGGCGAAATTCATCCAGCGCCTTGTCGGGCGACAGGTAGTCCACAGTTGCCACGGTCTTGCGCTTGCGATATTTGTCCGCCAGCGCCTTGGCCCGGGACTCGCTCACGTTCTTCTTCAGAAACACCGAGATGTGGGCCGCGCTATCCCAGCCGTCGGACACGCGTTTGACGTTACCCACCAGCAGGTACAGGCCGGTGGGCATGGCGAGTGCGACTGCGATCACGGCAACAGTCATCAGGGTCGCGAACGGCGTGCGCGCCAGCTGGCCGAGGGTGTAGAAGAATACCTGCAGGTGGCGCAAGGCCCAGTTGCGGATCATTGCAACTCGCCCCCCTGGGCCGTGTCGTATACGAGCTCACCCGCGCGCAGGCCCAGCACACGTTGTCGCAGGCGTGCAACCTGGCGCAGGTCGTGGGTGGCGACCAGGATCGTGGTTCCGTGATCGTTGAAGTCCAGCAGCAGGTCCATGATCTCGGTGGACAACTCGTCGTCCAGGTTGCCCGTGGGCTCATCGGCGATGAGCAGTTCGGGCCGGTTGACGATGGCGCGGGCGATGCCCACCCGTTGCTGCTCGCCGCCGGAAAGGGTGATGGGCATGGCCCGTTCCTTTTTCAGCAGGTTCACCTTGTCCAGGGCCGCGCGCACGCGCCGGCCGAGATCGCCACTGGGGGCACCGGCCACCACCAGAGGCAGGGCGACATTGTCGAAGACCGTGCGGTCCATCAGCAGGCGGTTGTTCTGAAACACGATGCCGATCTCGCGGCGATAGTAGGGCAGGCGCCAGCGACCGACCTTGGCGGTGTTCTTGTCATTGACGACAACGACGCCGCGGCTTGGGCGCTCGATCAGGGCAATGAGCTTGAGCAGGGTGCTCTTGCCAGCGCCGGAATGGCCGGTGAGAAACGCCATCTCGCCGCGCTGCAGTTCGAAATCGATGACGCGTAGCGCATCGTAGCCGCCGGGATAGCGCTTGCTGACCTTGTCGAACAGAATCATGTTTCGTTCGCGGGCAACAGGGCGTCGACAAATTCATCGGCGTTGAAGGTGCGCAGGTCTTCTTCGCTTTCGCCAACCCCGATGAAACGGATCGGGTGACCACCCTGGTGGGCAATCGCGACGAGAATACCGCCACGCGCGGTTCCGTCGAGCTTGGTGAGCGCAACACCACTGACCTGTACCGCCTCGTCGAAGTGTTTTAGTTGTGACAAGGCGTTTTGTCCTGTGGCGGCATCCAGCACCAGCAGCACCTCCTGCGGTGCTTCGGGCTCCAGGCGCTCCAGTACGCGCTTCACTTTCTTCAGTTCGTCCATCAGCCCGGCATGGGTGTGTTGGCGGCCGGCGGTATCGACGATGAGTACGTCGATGTCCCGTGCCCGGGCCGCTTCCAGTGCATCATGGGCCACGGCGGCGGCATCCGCTCCGGTACCCTGGGCAATGACCGGTATCCCCAGCCGCTGTCCCCATTGCTGCAGTTGCTCCACGGCGGCGGCACGGAAGGTATCGCTCGCGGCCAGCATCACGCGTTGCCCGTCGGCCTGCAGCCGATGGGCGAGCTTGCCGCAGGTAGTGGTCTTGCCCACGCCGTTTACACCAACCACCATGATAACGTAGGGTCTGGATCCACCGGTGACGGCCAATGGTTCTGCATGGGCAACAAGTTGTTCACGCAGGGATCGTCGCAGCAATTCCAGAATCGGCACGTCGCGCCCGTCGGCCCGGCGCGCCCGTTCGGCGATGTCATTGATCAGGGCCTGGGTCGTTTCCAGTCCGACATCGGAACTTAACAGGACGGTTTCGATCTCATCGATGAGTTCGTCATCCAGTCGCGTCTTGCCGCCGAGCAGGTCACCCAGTCCGCGGCCCAGGCGCTGGCGCGTTTTAACAAGACGTTCACCCAGGCGGCCGAAAAAACGGCCCCCTGCGGGTGCAGCGGATTCGGAGTTGTTCGATTGGGACACGGCTATGACAGCTTCTTCATGGGTACGTTATCCTATCATTTCGACATGGGCGGATTAAGGTAATGCGACGTCAGTTCCCGGTATTCCTCGCGATCGTTCTCGCGGCGATTGCTCTTTCCGGCTGCAGCCGGACCCACGAAACCACTCTCGCCAACGGCATGCGGATCATCGTTCAGGAGGACCACCGGTCACCGGTAGTGGTCAGCCAGGTCTGGTACAAGGTCGGCGGCATCGATGAACCCAAGGGGATTACGGGTATTTCCCACGTGCTCGAACACATGATGTTCAAGGGGACGAAGAAGCATCCCGCCGGCGAGTTCTCGCGCATCATCGCCGAAAACGGCGGCCGCGAAAATGCCTTTACCAGCCGGGACTACACGGTCTATTTCCAGACCCTGGAGAAATCGCGCTTGCCTATCGCCTTCGAGCTGGAAGCGGATCGGATGCAGAATCTGACCCTGGACCCCAAGGAATTCAAGAAGGAATTGCAGGTGGTCATGGAAGAGCGACGCATGCGTACCGAAGACTCACCGGCAGGGCGCCTGTACGAAGGGTTTAGTGCGGCGGCGTTCCATGTGCACCCCTACGGCAATCCCATCATCGGCTGGTCCGAAGACCTCAAGCACCTCACCGTGGACAAGGTGCGAGACTGGTACAAACGGTTCTACGCCCCCAACAATGCGACGCTCGTTGTCGTGGGCGATGTGAAGCCGAAAGAGGTTATCGAACTGGCGCGCAAGTATTTTGGTCCGGTGCCTCGGCACAAGATCAATCGCACGATACCGCCGCCGGAGCCGCCACAGAAGGAAACACGACACGTTGAGGTGTCGGTTCCGGCCAAGGTCCCGCAAATCATGATCGGATTTCATACGCCGGTACTGGGCAAGACCAAGAAGCCCTGGGAGCCCTATGCCCTGGACGTGCTGAGCGGACTTCTCAGCGGGGGCAAGAGTGCGCGACTGCCCCAGGAACTGGTGCGGCGGCAACGGGTTGCCGTGGCGGCCGATTCCGGATACGACGATATCGCCCGTGCACCGGATCTGTTCACCCTGAGCGCCACTCCGGCCAATGGTCATACGGTAAAGGACGTGCAGCAGGCCCTGTTGCAACAGATCGAGCGCATCAAGGACGACCCGATCACGAAACAGGAAATGGATCGGGTCAAGGCCCAGGTGACCGCTTCCGATGTGTACCAGCGCGACTCCATGTTTTACCAGGCACTGGAGATCGGCATGCTGGCAACCACGGGACTGGACTGGCGGCTGATCGATTCCTATGCCAACCAGATCAATTCAGTGACGCCCGAACAGGTCAGGGAAGTGGCAAAGCGCTACCTCGTTCCGAAGAACATGACCGTGGCTGTGCTCAAGCCCTTGCCACTGAAGGGGCCTGCACCGCGACCCATGATGCCGGGGGGTTCCGATGTCATTCGCTAGACTTGTTTTCGTTCTGCTTCTGTTGGCACCCGCCGTCGGCCGGGCCAATCCAGACATCCAGCACTGGAAACTGAAGAACGGCGTTCGGGTACTGTTTGTGGAAAGCCACGAACTTCCCATGGTCCGCGTCCGCGTCATCTTCGACGCCGGCAGCGCCCGCGATGAGCCGGGCAAGGAAGGACAGGCCCTTTTGACCAATCATCTGTTGTCCGACGGCACCGCCACCCTCGATGAGGATGCGGTCGCGCAAAGATTTGACAGTCTCGGTGCCGACCTGTCCACAAATGTGGACCGTGACATGGCCACCATCGGGTTGCGTAGCCTGTCGAAGAAGGAACTTCTTTCCCCGGCCCTTGAGACCTTGCGCCAGTTGCTGATGGCGCCGGCCTTTCCTGCCGGCGGGCTGGAGCGGGAACGCGGACGCATGCTGGTGGGGTTCGCACAAAGGGCACAGTCTCCGGACAGTGTTGCGAACCGGGCATTCTTTCATGCGCTCTATGGCAACCACCCCTATGCCCATCGCACCGTTGGCACGCCAGAGTCGGTCCGCGGCATCAAGCGCGAGGACCTGGAAAACTTCTACAAGCGCTACTACGTAGGCGGCAACGCCCTGTTGGTGATGGTCGGAGATTTGAAAAAGAGCGAGGCCCAGCGGATTGCGCGTACGCTGGTCGGTTCCCTGCCCAAGGGAGAGCGCGCGCCCAAGCTGCCTCCGGTCCCGGATCTGAAAAAGGCCGTCACGCGGGACATCGTTTTCCCGTCGACCCAGACCCATGTCCTGGTGGGAGCGCCCGGCGTGTACCGCGGCGATCCGGACTATTTTCCGCTCTATGTCGGTAACTACATCCTCGGCGGCGGCGGCCTGGTGTCGCGTCTGTCGACGGAGGTTCGCGAAAAACGGGGTCTGTCCTACAGCGTGTACAGCTACTTCTATCCGCTGCGGGTCAAGGGCCCGTTCGTGGCCGGCCTGGAGACCCGTACCAAACAGCGACTGAACGCCCTGCGGGTCTTGCGCGAGACCATGGCGCGGTTCATCGAAAAAGGACCGACGGAAGAGGAATTGGTGGCGGCAAAACGCCATATCACCGGAGGTTTTCCCCTGCGCATCGATACCAGCGGCAAGGTTGCCGATTACCTGTCGGTCATCGGGTTCTATCGACTTCCGCTCGACTATCTGGATGAGTTCAATCGCCGGGTAGAGGCGGTCACGGTGAAGCAGATTGCCGACGCCTTCCGCCGGCGCCTCGATCCCAAGCGCATGGTCACGGTCACCGTTGGCGCCAAAGGGTAGGGGGAAGGCCACGCCCCGGGGTTCCTGGCCCGGGCAACTGCGCATCATCGGCGGACAATGGCGCGGCCGGCGCCTGGACGTGCTCCACAGCGAAGGCCTGCGCCCGACCCCCGATCGGGTGCGTGAGACCGTTTTCAACTGGTTGCAGGCCTGGGTGCCCGGGGCCGACTGCCTGGACCTGTTCGCCGGCAGCGGTGCCCTGTGCCTGGAGGCCCTCTCCCGCGGGGCCCGCAGCGCGGTGATGGTGGAACGGGCCCATCCGGTGGCGGAGCAGCTGCGGCGGAACATCGCGACGCTTGGGGCGGAAATGGCGCAAATCGTCGAAACCGGGGCCGAGGCTTACCTCGGCGGACCGGTCCGAAGCTTCGACATCGTGTTTGTGGATCCTCCCTTTGCCCGGCCGGAACTGGTGGGTCAGTGCCTGGAAGTCCTGGCCCGCGACGGCTGGGTCCGCCCCGGCGGCTGGGTATACGTGGAGGCGGCGTCCAGCGCCGGTGCGCCGGAACTGCCTCCCGGCTGGACCCTGCACCGTAGCAAGACCGCGGGTCAGGTGGGGTATCATCTGATCCGAACCCCGGACCCGGAAGGCCCATGAAAATCACAGCACTTTATCCCGGTACCTTCGATCCCCTGACCCACGGTCACACCGATCTCGTGCGCCGGGCGTGCAAGCTGTTCGACCAGGTGATCGTGGCGGTAGCCGCCCGTCCCAAGAAGGCGCCTCTTTTCAGCCTGGAAGAGCGGGTGGCCATGGCCTCGGAGGTGCTGGCCGAATTCGAGCCCGTGCGGGTCATTGGGTTCGACACCCTGCTGGTCGATTGCGTGCGCCGGGAGGGCGCAAACGTTATACTCCGCGGCCTTCGCGCGGTCTCGGATTTCGAGTACGAGTTCCAGATGGCGGGGATGAACCGCAAGCTCGCCCCGGACATCGAAACCGTATTCATGACCCCGGCCGACCAGGTCACCCTGATTTCGGCCTCCCTGGTGAAGGAAATCGCCTCCTTGGGGGGTGCGGTATCGGAATTCGTCGATCCGCGGGTGGAGGCTGCGCTGAAGACCCGATTCAGCTAGAATCTATTCCCGAGTGATTTGATAAGGTATTACCGATGTCCCTGCTGATTACCGACGAATGCATCAACTGCGATGTATGCGAACCCGAATGCCCGAATAACGCCATCAGCCAGGGCGACGAGATCTACGAGATCGATCCGAACCTGTGCACCGAGTGCGTCGGTCATTTCCCCGAGTCCCAGTGTGTTGCCGTGTGCCCGGTGGACTGCATCATCCTCGATCCGGACCATCAGGAAACCGAGGAACAACTGCGCGAAAAATACGAACGCCTGACCGCCACCGCCAGCTAGTCGAGCGGCGACGGTACGGGTGCAACCTGTAGCCCCTTTCAGCCCCATGAAATCGATCCGACTGCTCGTTCTGTTGATTTCTGCCCTGGCCGTGCCGGCGTGGGCCGGCGTCAGCCATCCGCCCGGTGCCGCCATCGCCAGCGCCCATCCCCTGGCTACCCGTGCCGGGGAGGAAATCCTGAAGCAGGGCGGAAACGCCTTCGATGCTGCCGTCGCCATCTCCGCCGCCCTGGCCGTCGTGGAGCCCCAGAGTTCGGGCCTCGGGGGCGGCGGGTTCTGGTTGTTGCATCGGGCGCGGGATGGTTACAACACCATGGTCGATGGACGGGAGAAGGCCCCGGGCGCAGCCAGCCGGGACATGTATCTGGATACCTTGGGCAAACCCATTCCGGGAAAATCCCTTGATGGGCCGCTGGCGGCCGGCATCCCGGGAGAGCCTGCAGCCCTGGTGCATCTCAATCGCCACTACGGACGCCTCAGCCTGGCCAAGGACCTGGCGCCGGCCATTCGCCTGGCGCGCGAAGGATTTGCCGTGACCAAGCGCTACCGTTTGCTGGCGAAGTATCGGCGTCCGGTCCTCAACCAATACCCGGCCGCGGCAAAGTCCTTTCTCGACCAGGGAGAAGTGCCTGCCCTGGGTTATCGCATCCGTCAGCCCGATCTGGCCAGGACCCTGGAGATCCTGGCGCAAAAAGGTCGGGCGGGATTCTATGACGGACCGATCGCGAGCAAGCTGGTCAAGGGCGTACGCGCCGCGGGCGGCATCTGGACGCGCAAGGACCTGCGGTCCTATCGCGTTGTCGAACGCAAGCCGGTGCGTGGCCGCTACCACAACGTGCGGATCATCAGTGCTGCGCTGCCGTCTTCGGGCGGTGTGGTGTTGAACGAGGCCCTAGGAATTCTTCAGGCCTATCCGCTCAAGTGCGCCGCGCCGGTGGAACGCAAGCACCTGATCATCGAGGCAATGCGTCGTGCCTATCGGGATCGAGCGCGCTATCTCGGCGATTCTGATTTCGTGAAGGTCGATGTGGCCCACCTGCTCAATCCCGCCTACTGGGCCGAGCTTCGAAAGACGATCCATACCCGCGCCACCCCCAGCAAGGAACTCGATTCGGAGGCCGCCCGCCCGCTGGGCAAGGACACCACCCATTTTTCAGTCATCGATCGCGAGGGCAATCGGGTGTCCGCCACCCTGAGCGTCAATACGCCGTTCGGCAGCGCCTTTGTCGCGCCGGGCACCGGAGTGGCGCTGAACAACGAAATGGATGATTTTTCGGAGAAGCCCGGACAGCCCAACGTCTACGGTCTGGTCGGGGCGGAAGCGAATGCCATCGCCCCGGGCAAGCGGCCGCTATCCAGCATGACGCCGACCTTCCTCGAAACGAAGGATGCCGTGGTGGCCCTGGGCACGCCCGGCGGCAGCCGCATCATTTCCATGGTTCTGCTGGCCACCCTTGAATTTGCCGAGGGCCGCGGAACCGTGGCCGACTGGGTTGCCCTGCCGCGCTACCACCATCAATACCTGCCGGATGTAGTGACCTACGAACCCGGTGCGTTCACGGCGGCGGAACTGACAGAACTGAAGAAGCGGGGCTATGAACTGAAGGAGCTCCGGCCCTACGGAAACATGCAGGCGGTGATGTGGGACAAGCGCAACAAGCGCATGTCCGCCGCCAGCGATCCCCGTGGCGAGGGCCTGGCCTGGGTGCAGTAAAGGGGATAAGGACGATCAGTCGCCGTGCATTTCGCGGGTCAGTTCCCCGCCTTCGGGTTCCAGCAGTCCCAGGATTCCGTCCACGAGGTCGTTGAAGCCCTTTTCCTGTTCTCTGACCTTGCGCCGCGTCTCTTCCAGTTCCTCGATCCGTTCCTGCAGGGTGTCGCTCGCCTGATGGATGCGTTTGATGGATTCCAGGCGCCGGCGCAGCTGAACCTGATGCTCCCGCACCTGGGCCTCCATGGGTGACATGATGTTCTTCAGCCAGTTGTCGGCATCGCGGTTCGCCATCTTGAAGATCGCCCGAATCTTGGCGACCGTGGATTCGTAGAATCGTTTGGTCACCACCCGCTGCTCGGTCATGACCAGGGACAGGCCGCCGAGAAACTGTTCGTGCTTGGTTTCGAGACGCTTGATCTCGCGGATGTAGCGCGTGACCGAGAAACTGCTGGGCTTGATATTGGACAGCCCGTACTCCGCCTGGAACTTGCTGTACACACCCTCCATCAGCGACTTGATTTCCTTGGCCTGCTTCGCCACTTCCTCCATGGTTTCGCTTGAGGTGGTGAAAAATCCCTTCATGCAGCCGCGCAGGCCGGCGGTGGTCATGCTGATCTCCATGTCGCGCTTGGTCTGGGCGATCAGGTTGTCCAGTTTCTTCAGGTTCAGGTGGGCATACAGCACGTTGGTCTGCTGCGAGAAGATGCTGCGTGTCGCCTGGAACCGTTGCAGGCTTTTTTCGAACACGTCCTTGTCGGAACGGACCTTGGTCATCATGTGACCGATCACATCCTTGTTCTTGCCGTTTAGTCCGGTCAGTTCATTCATGTGTTCGTACACGCCACGCAGGCGCTGCGCGATCACGGCGCGGGTCGATCTGACCACCTCGTTCATGTCGTCGCGGATGTTGGTGCGGACGATCTCCTGTTTGGCCGGGATCAGTTCCCGCCCCAGGGCATCCTCCAGTTCGCGCAGGCGGCTGCGCTCGAGCACCGACTCGTCGCCCTTGACCTTGCCGTACAGACCCTTCTGTGCCGAGACCGGATAGATGTTGGCTTCCGGGATATGCAGATGCTTGGCCGTGTCCTTGATCTGGCGTGTGATTTCCTTGTCGACCTCCTTGCGGTCGCGCAACTCGTCCCACAGGCCGTCGATCTTGTTCAGGACCACCAGCCGCCCCTTGCTCGAACCGCCTTTCTGGCTGCCGATGTGATCATGCCAGACGTCGATGTCCGACTTGGTCACGCCGGCATCAGCGGCAAGGATGAACAGCACCGCGTGGGCCCCGGGCAGCATATTGAGGGTGAGTTCAGGCTCGGCACCCAGGGCATTGAGCCCTGGCGTATCCAGGATGACCAGGCCCTTGTCCAGCAGCGGGTGCGGGAAATTAATGATCGCATGGCGCCAACGGGGGATTTCGACCTTGCCGTCGTCCGCGATCTGCATACCCTGTTCGCTGTCGTCCTCGGCCACGTGGAAGCCGAGTTCCCGTGCCTCATCGCGGGAGACATGCTTGGTCTCGGCGATGTGTTTGAGTGCATCGGCCATGCGCGGCGCCGATTTCGGATCCAGGTTGACCACCGTCCATTCATCCGGGAACCCCTTGTACTCGGCGATGGTGGTTCCGGACTTGCGGGTCTCGATCGGAAGCAGGCGCAGGGAGGGCTGGACCTTGCGCTCGAACTGCAACTCGGTGGGGCACATGGTGGTTCGCCCGGCGGCCGAGGGCAGGATGCGTTGGCGCAGCCCGGCGAAGAAGATCGCGTTGATCAGTTCGGATTTGCCGCGGGAGAATTCTGCCACGAAGGCGACATACAGCTTGTCGTCCTGCAGGGTGGCAAGGACCT
>JARRJV010000031.1 GCA_037388825.1 Acidiferrobacteraceae bacterium
GGGTCTCGACCCTCGGCATCTCGTCGAGGCGCAGGATGGGAAAATCCTCGTAATCGTGTTGCTGCACACGGCCGTACTTCAGGGTGATCGAGCCCTTGAGCGCCGCCTGCAGCGCAAACACGACCGAGCTTTCCATCTGCGCGGCGACGATGTCTGGATTGATGACGATGCCGCAGTCGATCGCGACCACGACCCGCGGCACGCGGATGCGGCCGTTGCGGTCGCGGGCGATCTCCACCACCTCGGCGACATAGGTGCCGAAGGAGTAGTGCGCGGCCACGCCCAGGATGTGGCCATCGCGCCGCGCCTTGCCCCAGCCGGCCTTGTCCGCCGCCAGTTCCAGCACGCCGCGCAGGCGCGGGTCGTGCAGCAGACGCAGGCGCAGTTCCAGCGGGTCCTGTTTGCCGAGGCGGGCGAGCTCGTCGAAGAAGGTCTCCTGGGCGAAGGCATAGTAATGGTGCGACACCGAGCGCCAGGCGCCGGTGGGTACAGGCACGCGCACCGACGCAAGCTCGATGCGCACGTTGGGAATGGCATAGGGGAACTCCGGCGCGCCCGGGTGGCCGACGCCGGCGATGCGGTGCCACCAGGCAGTTGGCTTGCCCTTGCCATCGACCGCGCCTTCCATGACGTGGAAGGTATGGGGGTGGTAGAAGTCGTGCTGGGTATCTTCCGCTCGCGTCCAGGTGAGCTTCACCGGCTTGTTGATACGCGTCGCGATCTGCACCGCCTCGGCCACGTAGTCCTGTTCCAGCCGGCGGCCGAATCCGCCGCCAAGCAGGGTGGTGTGGATGTCGATCGCGTCCGATCCCTTGCCGCTGTATTGGCGCGCGCTGTCGTGCGCGCGGCTCGGGGACTGGGTTGGCACCCACACCTCGCACTTGCCATCCTGGATGCGGACGGTGCAGTTCATGGGTTCCATGGGCGCATGGGCCTGGAAGGGCAGGTCGTAACTCGCCTGGATCGTCTTCGCCCCCTTTAATGCCCGGGACACACTGCCGCGGCGGCTGGAGACATCGCCGCCGGCGCGGGCCGCCTTTTCCAGTTGCGCGCGAATCTTGTCGGTGCCGAGGTCCTTGTTCGGGCCTTCGTTCCATTCGATGGCCAGGGCCTGCGCACCCTGCATCGCGGTCCAGGTGTCTTGCGCCACCACGGCGACGGCATTGTCGATGGTGAACACCGAGTGCACGCCGGGAATCTCTTTCGCCTTTCCGTCGTCGACCTGTTTGGCACTGCCGCCGAACACCGGGCAGTGCACGGTGGTGGCGTAGAGCATGCCCGGCAAATCCATGTCGATGCCGAACATCGCGCTG
The DNA here is from genome assembly GCA_037388825.1 of Acidiferrobacteraceae bacterium. Taxonomy (NCBI): domain Bacteria; kingdom Pseudomonadati; phylum Pseudomonadota; class Gammaproteobacteria; order Acidiferrobacterales; family Acidiferrobacteraceae; species Acidiferrobacteraceae bacterium. The sequence goes on from JARRJV010000031.1 coordinate 1,314, forward strand.
CCGTCCACCTTCTGCGGGATATCCAGGCGCGGCACCGGCGTGCCGAGGATGCGGTACTCGTCCGGTGTCTTGAGGCGCACGGTTCGCGGTAGCGGCTGGGCCGCGGCGGCGAGGGCGAGTTCGCCGAAGCCCAGTTTGTCATTGGTGCCGCGGCGCACGATATGACTGTGCGCGGCATAGCACTCCTTGCGCGGCACGCGCCACTGTTTCGCCGCCGCGCTGATCAGCATCTCTTTGGCCGCGGCGCCAGCGCTGCGCAGGGTGGCCCAGCCCTTGCGGATGCTGGAACTGCCGCCGGTGAGCTGGAAGCCATAAACGGGTTCGACCGGCGCGTGCGCCACGCCGACATCCCGCCATTCAACCTCCAGCTCCTCCGCCAGGATCATGGGCATGAGCGTGTAGGGCCCCTGGCCCATTTCCGATTCGATGGTGTAGACGACGATGCGACCATCGGTGCCGATCTTGAGCCAGGCATTGGGCTGGAAGGTTTCCGTGCTGCCGATGCCGGCCGCGTGGGCGGGGAACGGGTCGTCCCAGCTCATGGCCAGGATAAGACCGGCGCCGAACACGGTCGCGCCGGTGACGGTGAGAAAGCGGCGGCGGTCGAGGCGAATCTCTTCCATGGCTCAGGTCTTCTCCTTCATGAGTTTCGCCGCCCGGTGGATGCCGGCGCGCACACGCTGATAGGTGCCGCAGCGGCAGAGCACGGGCGCCATCGCCTCGTCGATGTCGGCATCGGTCGGATTGGGCTTGTCGTGCAGCAGGGCCGCGGCGGTCAGGATCTGGCCCGATTGGCAGTAGCCGCACTGCGGGACCTGGAGATCGATCCATGCCTGCTGCACGGCCCGGCCGGGGCGGGAGGAGAGCCCCTCGATGGTGGTGATCGCCTTGCCTTTGACGGTGGAGGCCGGGACCATGCACGAGCGCATCGGCTTGCCGTCGACGTACACGATGCACGCACCGCACACCCCGACATCGCAGGCATACTTGGTGCCGGTGAGTTTCAGCCGGTCGCGCAGCACCCACAGCAGCGGCGTGTCGTCCAGAGCCCCCACTGCGTGGTCTTGCCCGTTGACGTGCAGGGTGAAACGCGCCATGTCCCTGTCCCCCATCGTTCGGAATGGAAAGGTCGTGACTGGAGCCGGGTGTAATCCGGCCGCCATTATACGCCCGGCCGCGGATCCGTTCAGGCCGGTAAATTTGCCTGCGGCAATAGACCCGTGCAAGCCGACGAGCTCGTCCAATCCAGTGGTGTGCACCAGGGGTTTGCACGAGCCGATGATTGACCTCCCTGTACGCTTCCGGCATAAACGGTACGGGTTTTACGAAAAATTATCGTTTGGCGGCGCGCCGCCAGGGACAAGAAACCCGGACACCGACAACCCAACGGGAGAGAAGAATGGAAAACGACATCAAGGAAATCGGGCTACCCCTATCGCAAAGCGCCTTCTGGATGAAGCTCGTCGGCGTGCTCATGATTATCTACGGTGTGCTGACCGCACTCAGCATCGTCGGCATCATCATCGCCTGGCTGCCTATCTGGATGGGCGTGGTCCTGTTCCAGTCGGCGTCGGCCGCTACGGAGGCGACCCGGTCCGGTGACAAGGACACCCTGGTGCGCTCGGTGGCCAAGCTCAAGACCTATTTCACCATCATGGGAATCACAACCCTGATCAGCCTCCTCCTTGTCGTGTTCGCCTTCCTCATGGGCGGCATCGGCGCCATGCTGCAGATGCAGGGCGGCGGCCACTTCTAGTCCTCGCAAACCGGTGCGCAGCAGTATGCGCACCGGTTTTTCTGGTTACCGTCATGAAGCCGGCTGGCTGGATCCACGATCTTGCATGGTTCGCCAGCGAGATTGCCTGCTATGTGGGACTTCTCGCGGGCGTGGCCATCATCCCGGGGCTCGCGCTGGCGCTCTGGTCTCTCGGTCGCGCCGGCCAGGTCCAGCCAGACTACTGGCCACTCCTGGCGGCTTGGGTCTCGTCCATCTTCCTGTTCCTCATCGGTATCGGACTGAAGAACCTAGTCTACCGGTGGGATCACAAAAAAATATAAAGACTGATCGTCCCGCCGGAACCTGGTTCGGATTCCCCTGGTTGTAACCTGCTTAATGTCGATCGACCAGAAAGTTGACGATCGCGTCGCTTAAGGCCTGCGCCTCGTCGGTGGCGAAGATATTCTGCGCATGGGCACGGCCGGGAAGCAGGATCAGCTTCTTCGGCTTCGGTGCGCGCCCGTATTGGGCGCGGATCCGGGGCGCAAGGCCCTCGTCGCGGCTGCCGATATAGAGGATCGATGCGGCCTTGAGCTGTTCCGGGTCGTTGATGGGCATGGGCGACAGCAGCACCAGCTTGTCGATCTCGCCGGGTTTGACCTCGGTCGCGGCCTGACCCGCGGCGCCGCCGCCCATGCTGCCGCCGATGACGGAGACCTTCTTCGCGCCGTGGGCATGCAGCCAGCGGATCGCGGCGAGCACGTCCTGATCCTGCGCCCCGGGATCGCTGCCGCCGTGGGAGCGGCCGTAACCGCGAAAGTTGATCGCCAGCGCGCGGAAACCGTGGGCGGCCATGCGTTGCGCCAGGGGTACCCAGCTTTCCTTGTTGAAGATCGCGCCGTGGGCAAACACGACGCCGCGGCTGCCCTTCCCGTACAGGTCGGCGTCGATGGTGCCGCCGTCGCGGGTGTGAAAGGTCACGGCGCGCGGATGTTCGCCCGCCAGGGCGTTGGCGGAACCCCATGACAGTGCGAACAACAACAACCCTTTTGCAGCGCAACCGCGCATCTGCCTGCCGACGGTTTGCATCGCTACTTCCGGGTGGTGATGGGGTCAGGGCCCAGGGCCGGATGGGATTTCGGGCGAATCATGGCAAAACTCCCTTTCGCTTCGCAGGGGCCGCAGTGCCGGTAAGAAATGGCCAGACACTGGCCCGGGTTTGCTGGTGTTATTGCCATTCGGATTCTACGGACTTGCCCGGGAGTTCGCATCAAGAATAGGTTATTGATTCCGCCTGAACGAATTGGGTTCGTTGCGGGCAGCAAGCATTTTGCCCGATTCCCCCAGCGATTGACGGGCTTTGGGCACGCCATACTTTATTAAACTAATGAGCTCCGGAATATCCGATTGCGCAGGCGATGCAGATTCCATTCAACAACCACTACGTAGAACTCGGCGAGCGCTTCTTCGTGCCGACACAACCGGCGACGGTGGAGTCGCCAACCCTCATCCGGTTCAACGAGGAACTGGCGGCGGCGCTCGGCTTCGAACCCGCCTCCCCGAATCCGGTGTCGGTGGCGGCTATCTTTTCCGGCAACGTCGTGCCGGAAGGCGCCGAGCCTTTGGCCATGGCGTATTCCGGCCACCAGTTCGGCCACTTCAATCCATCCCTGGGTGACGGGCGGGCGCTGTTGCTGGGCGAGGTCCAGGCTGCGGACGGTGGCCAGTTCGATATTCACCTCAAGGGTTCGGGACCGACACGTTTTTCACGCAACGGCGATGGGCGCGCGGCCCTGGGCCCGGTGCTGCGTGAATACCTGGTGAGCGAGGCCATGGCGAGGCTGGGCGTGCAGACCACCCGTGCCTTGGCGGCGGTGGCCACGGGCGAGGAGGTGTTTCGCGAACAACCCCTGCCGGGTGGCGTGATTACGCGCGTGGCGCGCAGCTTCGTGCGCGTGGGTACCTTTCAGCACTTCGCCATGCGTGGTGACGAAGACGCGGTGAAAAGGCTCGCGGACTTCGTGATCGAGCGACTGTACCCGGAGGCGAAGGACGCCGAACATCCTTACCGCGCCCTGCTGCGGGCGGTGGTGGACCGGCAGGCCCGGCTGATCGCGCAGTGGATGCATCTCGGCTTCATCCACGGCGTGATGAACACCGACAACATGGCCATCTCCGGCGAGACGATTGACTACGGTCCGTGCGCCTTCATGGACGAGTACCGCCACAGCCAGGTCTTCAGTTCCATCGACAAGGGCGGGCGCTATGCCTACAACCAGCAACCCGGCATCGGTCTGTGGAACCTGACTCGCTTCGCCGAATGCCTGGTGCCGCTGTTGGCGGAGCAGGGCAAGGAGGCGGTCGCCATCGCCCAGGACATCCTCAAGACCTACATCGATACCTATGAAGAGGCCTGGCTAGCGGGCATGCGCGCCAAGTGCGGCCTCACGGGTGGGGTCGACGATGCAATCCGGGACGGCGACAAGGAACTGCTGGAGGAGTTGCTGAATGTCATGGCCGACAACCACGCCGATTTCACGCTCACTTTCTTCTATCTGTCGCGAATGAGCGGACAATCGGATGCGAGCGACGCCGATCTGCGCTCGCTGTTCGACGATCCGGGCCAAATCGATCAATGGCTGCAGCAGTGGCGTGCACGACTGGGCCATGAAAAGCAGGACGATGCGGAACGCATGGCCGCCATGCAGTCGGTGAATCCGGTGTACATCCCGCGCAATCACCAGGTGGAGGCGGCAATCCGCGCGGCGGAAGATCACGGCGACTTTTCCGTGTTTCATGCCTTGCATGAGGTCTTGCAGAACCCGTTCACCGAGCAGGCGGGCAAGGAGAGCTACAGGCAGCCGCCGCAACCGGAGGAAGTTGTGCTGCAGACTTTTTGTGGAACCTAGGAGCTACGGAGGGAAAACATGGTGACGAGAAACCAGAAGGCGCCGGACTTCAGCACGCCGAACCAGGACGACGAGATTGTTCATCTGTCGGACTTTCACGGCAAGAAGAACGTGGTGCTGTATTTCTATCCCAAGGACGACACGCCCGGTTGCACCATCGAGGCGAACCAGTTCACGGAGCTGGCGAGCGATTTCGCCGCGGCCGACACCGTGGTGCTGGGCGTGAGCAAGGACTCCTGCGCCAGTCACCAGGCCTTCATCGACAAGCTCGGGCTCAAGGTCGATCTGCTGGCCGACACCTCGGGCGAGTTGTGCGATGCCTACGGCGTGTGGCAGGAGAAGGAAAAGAACGGCGAGAAGAAAATGGGCATCGTCCGCTCCACCTTCGTCATCGACAAGGACGGCGACCTGGCCGAGGCCCTGTACGGCGTGAATCCCGACGGCCACGCCCTGGCCATGCTGGAGCTGGTCAAGCGTCTCTAGGGAAGTTCCGGGCGTTGGCGGTTTCACCCGTTGACCGGTCTTTTCGTGACCGTTGGCCCGGGTGTAGGCTGGGGCCATGGACCGGTTCTACTTCATCGGCGGCGTAATCGTGGTGCTGATCGTGATCCAGCTCGCGGTACGCGCGTGGCTGAAATCCGTAGAGAAGAAATCCTCCCGGCACAGGCATTTCGGAAGGTACCGCTAGGCGCGGGAAGCGCGGGTCTGTTCAATCTTTTGACAACCATGCGGGAAAAACGAGTGCAGAATTCCCACCGACAGCCCCGAAGGCCGAAAATTAACCTACAATAGCTGGACAACAGAAAAACATGTGGGGTGCGCTCTTGCAGGAAGCCCGGAGTAGAAATGAGCGCAACAACAGATTTATCCATAAGAAAAGCCGCCTTTGAGTGGCTCGCCATGCAGGTACAGCTTCATGGGGACGTCTTGCCCCGGGCGGTGCTGGAGCAGGGTTTTGTCTTCGGTGACCAGCGGATTCCACTGCTGGGGTCCAAGGTGGTGTTTACCCCCGAGGCCCTGCGGGTTCCGCTTTCCATCCACAACATCCCGGTGGATCCGGACGATGACGGCTTTGCCGAGGATGGCGCGCTGCGCTATCCCTACTGGGGCAACGATCGAAAGAACCCGGAAAACACCGCCCTGCGCGAGGCCCATGGACAGGGGGTGCCGCTTGCGTGGTTCCATCCCGTGGTCCAGGGCAAGTACCTCGCCGTTTGGCCGGCCTATCTGGTGGAGGACGATCCCGCGTCCATGAGCTTTCGGGTCGAGTTCGAAGACACCAACTATATGGGTGCAAAGCCCGAGCCCGCGCGCCGGGCCTATCTCACGGCGGCCGTGCGGCAACGCATCCATGACCGCGCCTATCGCGAGCGGGTGTTGAATGCCTATGACCGGCAATGCGCGCTGTGCCGGCTCAGGCTCCAGGAACTGCTGGACGTTGCCCGCATCGTTCCCGATGCGGAAGGGGAGATGCAGAATTCGATCGGCAACGGCATTGCCCTGTGCAAGCTGCACCATGCCGCGTTCAATATGCATTTCCTGACGGTTCGGCCCGAGTTCGCGGTGGAGATCCGCCAGGATATCCTCGACGCGAGCGACGGACCGATGTTGCTGCACGGGCTGAAGGAGATGCACCGCAAGCGCGTCATAATGCCCAAGGAGGCCCAATGGCGGCCCAATGTGGATCTCTTGCGCCAGCGGCTGAAGTCGTTCGAGGAATCCCTGGGTTGACGGGCGAAAGAACACGGCCCGGGAACCATCCCTGATACCCGACCCGCTTGCCCCGCTACGGTTAACCGATCTTCTTGCGAACCTTCTTTGACGTGCGCTTGGTCTGCTTCTCCTTGGCGGCCACCGCCTTCGCCGCTTCCTTCTTCTGGTGCGGATCTATCGCGTTCGACCTATTTGGTCCGTACACTCTGTGACACACAGCTCCGCACCCGCGTGGAAACGCCATGTCACGACGGAAACGGTACATTGCCTGGCTTTCGGGAATCATTGTCCTGCTGGCGCTGGCCTACGCAGGCTCGCCGTGGATTGCGGCCCATATCGTAAAGCGGGAGCTCTCCGCGTGGGATCTGCAGGACATTCAGGTTCGCGCCGGTTATCCGGGTCTGCACGCGCTCAGACTCCACAGGATTCAGTTCACCACCACGGTTGGCGGCCAGAAGATTGCGTTCCAGTTGAACGGCGTGGAGATCTCGTACCGGCTAGGCGAGATTCTGTCGGGAAGGCTGGAACGGATCCGGGTACCCGGTGCCACCGCCCACGTCGTCCCCGTTTCGGGCACGGAGCAGGTAGCACCCGTTTCCGGTGAACTGGCGTCGGGGGCGCGGAACCTTGCGGCGATACTTTCGGGCCAGTGGCTGGCGCAGTTTCCGGTTCGTGAAGTGGCGCTCGAGCAATTGGTCGTCGACGGGCGCGCGCCTTCGGATGTGCGGTATGGTGCCCGGCTGCATGGCAGCATCCGCCAAGGCCAGGCCAATGCAAGCGGGATCATAGAACTACCGGCGCGATCCACATCGATTGTGGTTGCTTTCTCCGCGCGCAAGAACGGCGAAACGAAGCTGTCTCTTGCTCCTGGTACGGCGGAGCCGATTTTGCAGTGGACCATTGATCCGGTCGCACTGGATGAACGGCCAGTACGGGTCGCCGGCGCACTACGCGTGCGCCTTCACGGTCTGCTGTCCGTACTTCAACCCTGGTTTGCTGGCACGGACTGGCCGTCACAGGTGGACGGGGATCTGAATGCCAAATGGCAGGTGGTGTTGCCTGCCGCTTCCGGAAAGCCCATCGACCTGTCCGTACACGTGGCCGGAGCGGAGGGTAGCTATCGGAAGATCGCGCTGGCCGGCGTCGACGCCGACGTGGCTCTGGCCGTGGATGGAGGCGTGCGCACGTCAACGGATGCGCAGCTCAAGGTCGGCCTTCTCGATGTGGGTATTCCGATCAGGAATCTCGAACTGCGATGTGCGCTTTTGTTGCGCGCCGAAGCTCGGTCCCCCGTGGTGCGCGTCAAGAAGGCCAGCGCCGAACTGCTCGGCGGTCGCGCGCGCAGCGAGCCATTCGACCTGGATTTCGCAAGGCCGAAAAACCGTTTCGTGGTCAAACTGGAAGGCCTAAGCCTGCACGACATTATGGAACTGGAACGGCAGGAGGGCCTGGAGGGTACGGGGATCCTGGACGGACAACTGCCGGTCGCAATCAGCGGAGCCGGCATACGGGTAGAGCAGGGCAGGCTCAGCGCCCGCGCGCCGGGCGGGCAGATCCGCTACCGGCCGACGGAGAAGGTGGGCGCCATGGCGAAAAGCAATCCCAGCCTGAAGCTGGTCGTCGATGCCCTGTCCAACTTTCAGTATCAGAAGCTGGAGGCGACCGCGAACTACCAGCCTGACGGCAACCTTGGTGTACAGGTGCGCCTGGAGGGCAAGAACCCGGGGTGGCAGTCAGGGCGCCGGTGCATCTCAACCTGAACGTGGACGAAAACATCCCCGCCTTGCTGCGCAGCCTGCAAAGGGGCGGCGAAATCACCGAGCGTGTACGCCAAGTGGATACCGCACGGGCAACGGTGCTAAGCTGAATTCCACCAGATCGTTTCAGGGATGCCACTATGCGAATCGCTTTGACCCGGATTTCCTGCCTGACCGCTATGGCCTTGTTCGCGATAGCGTGTACACCGCGGGTTGAGGTTGTTGCACCCAAGGAACCGATTACGATCAATCTCAATGTCAAGATCGAACACGAGATCCGCGTCAAGGTGGACAAGGAACTGGACGAGGTGTTCAGCAAAGACAAAGGGCTGTTCTAGCCAGGAGGAGTACCCGCAATGCGCAATCGCCTGTCGCTACGATTTCTTGTGATCTCGGCACTGCTGCTCGGTCTCGCCGGGATGGGCTGGTCCACGCCGAGCTGGGCGATCAGCCTGCACGAAGCGAAGGCGCAGGGGCTGGTGGGCGAGCAGCCCGACGGCTACCTGGGTCTCGTCAAGGGGAGCGCCTCCGCCGATGTGAAGGCGATGATGAAGCGTATCAATGCCGCACGACGGCAGGAGTACCAGGCAATCGCCAAGCGCAACGGCACGGAACTCAACGTGGTCGAGGCGCTGGCGGGGAAGAAGGCCATCGAGCGGACCCCGGCGGGGGAATACGTCAAGCTGCCTTCGGGGAAGTGGGTGAAGAAATAGAACACGGCCCGGGAACCATTCCTTATCCCCGGGCCGCTTGCCCCACTACGGCTAACCGATCTTCTTGCGAACCTTTTTTGCGGTGCGCTTGGCCTGCTTCATGCCGCGTGCCAGGGTCTTGTCCGCCTGCAGCACCATGCGCTGCGTGGCCTTGGTGGCGTTGCGGAACTGCCGCGAGCCGGTGAGCTTCTTGCGCGCCGATTCCAGTTCCTTGCGCACGCGCTTGCGCGCGTCCTGGGCCAGTTTCTTCGCCGGCCGGGTCTTCGCCCGGGTGACGCGTGCCGCTTCCTTCGCCACCTGTTTTTCCTTGGCCGCCACGTTTCTGGCCGCCTCCTTGAGTTCCTTTTCCGCGGTGTTGACTGCGTGTTCCACCGCCTTGCGCCATTCGGCCAGGGCCTTCACCGTTGTTTTTTCGGCGGCCGTAGCCTTTTTCAGGGCGGTCGCGGCAGTCTGGGCCGCGGCGGAGCGCTTCGATCTTGCCATGATACGGTTCCTCCATTCGTTTCACGCCCAAAATTACCACGTGGGTTCAGGCGCAAACTTTGATCTGGGTCGCGTAGGAACGGGGGGGTCCGGTGAGGCCGAATTTCCGCCCGGATTGCATATTAGGAGAGGCTAAATTGCGGCGGTGGAGGCAGCTCGGAAGCGCGCGGGGGCAAAACAGCCGATTTTCCGCCGGCAGAAAAAAGTCGTCGCGGCGTGATACTTTTGCGATATTTGTTGACTAATAATACGGTCCTCGGTCAAAGCATGGACCGAACCCCCGGTGGCCCCGGTGCGCAAGCAGCTACGGTCGCCGACGGCTATCACCTCTAGTTGAACCTAAGGAGATCATTATGACCACCCGTAGAAAATTTGCTGCCGCCGCTCTGGCAACCGCTGCCGCCGCGATGTTTGCCATGGCACCCATCGGCGCCGCTCATGCCTCGGAGGCAAAAGTGAAGTGCTTTGGCGCGAACTCCTGCGCCGGCAAGAACGACTGCAAGACCGCCAACAATGCGTGCAAGGGCCACGGTGCCTGCAAGGGCCAGGGCTTCCTCAAGATGAGCAAGGAGCAGTGCGACAAGGTCGGTGGATCTGTCGGCAAGCCGAAGAAGTAATCGGGCTTTAGGAAAGTACCGGCGCCTGCTGTCGGCGGGCGTCGGTGTTTCCCCACCGGAGTCAGCAATGAAAAAATCGCAGACCAACGAGCGACCCTATCTCGGATACGGACTGGGTCTGCGCAAGGATCACTACGAAGATGTCCTGAACGAGCGGCCGGCAGTCGACTGGTTCGAGATCATCTCCGAGAATTACATGGTGGACGGCGGCAAGCCGCTTCACTACCTGTCGCGTATCCGCGAGCACTATCCCATGGTGATGCACGGCGTCTCCATGTCCATCGGCGGCACCGCGGAACTGGACCTCAACTACATGTCGCGCCTGAAACAGTTGATCGCGCACGTGGAGCCGGAATGGTTTTCCGACCACCTGTGCTGGACCGGGGTCGATGGAATCAATCTGCATGACCTGATGCCCTTGCCCTACACCGAGGAGGCGTTGCAGCACGTGGCCGACCGCGTCAGCTGGGTGCAGGACTACATGGGGCGCCAGATGCTGCTGGAGAATGTCTCCAGCTACGTACGCTACAGCGCCTCGCAACTGAGCGAATGGGAATTCCTGCGCGAGGTCGCCGATCGGGCCGACTGCCGCATTTTGCTGGACATCAACAACATCTACGTCAGTGCATTCAATCATCGATTCGATCCGCTGGAATACCTGGACGCGATGCCGTCGGAGCGCATCTACCAGTTTCATCTCGCCGGCCACACCCACGAGGAAGATGTGATCATCGACACCCACGACCATCCGATCGCCGATCCCGTGTACGAGCTGTATGCCGAGGCGGTGCGTCGCTTCGGGCGCGTCTCCACCATGATCGAGCGTGACGACAACATCCCGCCGCTGCCAGAACTGCTGGCCGAGCTCGAAGAAGTAAAACGCATCGGTGAGCGCGAACTCGAGGGGCAGTTGGCATGAGCCGCCTCGCCGATCTGCAGCATTCCTTTCAGGATTATGTGCTGGCCGACAGCGAGCCTCCCTTGCCGGAGTGGGTCAGCGCCGACGGGCGCGCCGCGCCCCGGCGACAATTGTCGGTCTACTCCAATGCCTATCGTGTGCGGCTGAAGGAAGTGTTGGGCCAGGACTATGAGGCGGTCTGGACGGCCCTCGGCGACGAGGGATTCGACCGGCTCACCGATCAGTACATCGATGCCCATCCTTCGCGCCGTTTCACCTTGCGAGACTTCGGGCGCGTGTTGCCCGCCTTTCTGCAGACCACGCCGGAATACCGGGAGTACGAGTGGCTGCACGAGCTGGCCGAATTCGAATCCCTGTTGATCGACGCCTTTGACGCCGCCGATGCATCGCTGCTGCGCGAAGAAGACATGGCCGGCCTGCCACCGGAGGCCTGGTCGAGCGCCAGCTTGATCGTGCATCCATCGGTGCGCCGCCTGGACAGTTGCTGGGATGCGCCGCGCCTGTGGCAGGTGCTGACCAGCGACAACCCATCGGAAATCATTCCCGCCCGTTCGGAGCCGGTGCCGTGGCTGATCTGGCGCCGCGAGCTCACCACCCAGTTCCGGTCCATGTCGCTCGACGAACAGGTGGCCTTCGACGCCATGGTGGACGGGGCCAGCCTGGATCAGGTTTGCGTCGCGCTCGGGACACGAATATCGGAGGAGGAAGTCCCGCTTCGGTTTGCCTCATTGCTCAAGGGCTGGATCGCCGAGGAAATCGTCAGCGGAATCGGGTAGGGCGATGGTTCCCGGCGGTCGGGGAGCCGCCGGGAACGATGGCCCCTTATGCGAGTCGAAGACCGACACGCACCGCGCAAATCATTCGCCGCCGGGGGAAAGAGTGCTTCCCGATGCGGCCCGTGGGACCAGTACACATGGCGCAATCCCTGCTCGTGGTTGAGGACAATCCGGACATCGCCCATCTCATCAAGCTGCACCTGGGTGATGCCGGCTATGGCGTGCAGCTGGCCGGGGACGGCCGTTCCGCCATGGCGGCGATGCAGGGCCACAAGTTCGATCTGTTGATTCTGGACCTGATGCTGCCGGACGTGGACGGCCTCGACCTGTGCCGTCGCATCCGCGCCGATTCCGACTACGTGCCCATTCTCATGCTCACGTCGAAATCGTCCGAGGTCGATCGCGTGCTGGGACTGGAAACGGGTGCGGACGACTACCTTACCAAACCCTTCAGCGTTATCGAGTTGCTGGCCCGGGTAAAGGCGATCCTGCGCCGCATCGAGGTCATGAGCCAGGGCAACGGTTCGGCGACGGCGGAAGATCGGTTCCAGGTCGGCAACATCACCATCGACCGGACCCGTCGTCGCGCGCACCTGGCCGGTGAGCCCCTGGACCTCACGGCGCGGGAGTTTGATCTCCTGTGCCATTTCACGCGCCACCCGGGACAGGTATTCACCCGCGCACAGCTGCTGGACAGCGTCTGGGGCCACAGCCACGATGGCTACGAACACACCGTGAACTCCCACATCAATCGCCTGCGCGCCAAGCTGGAGAAGAACCCGGCCAAGCCCCGCTATCTGCTCACCGTCTGGGGTGTGGGTTACAAGCTGGCCGAACCGCGCGAACAACCCGAAGAAGAGGTGCCCGATCGTGGTCACGCTGTATAGCAAGCTGGTCGCCGCACTGCTGGGCCTGTTCGCGATCGTGGTGTTGCTGTGCATCTACACCATGCCGCGAACCTACCAGATGTACCAGCAGGAGGTGAGCCAGAAACTGAACCGGGACCTGGCCGCCCATCTGACGAAGGATCGCAACCTGATTTCCAACGGCATCGTGAACAAGCAGGCCCTGGAGGAGATCTTCCATATGTACATGGAAGTGAATCCCAGCATCGAGATCTATTTGCTGGATCACACCGGCAAGATTCTTGCCTACTCGGCGCCGGCGGGTACGGTGAAGGAGGAGTCGGTGAGCCTGAAGCCGATCGGTGAGTTTCTCAGCAAGGACAGGGCATTTCCCATTACCGGCGACAACCCCCGCCATCCCGGCTCGCGCAAGGCCTTCAGTGTTGCCCCCATCACGCGCAATCACGAGCTGCAGGGATACTTATATATAATCCTCGGCGGCGATCGCTACGACAGTGCCGCCGGCATGATCTCGGGTAGTTACATCCTGAAGAACAGTTTCTGGGCCGGTACCGCGGCCCTCGGGGTGTTGCTGACCCTGGGTCTGTTACTGTTTGCCCTGCTCACACGACGCCTGACCCGGCTAACCCGCGTGCTGGAGCGCTTCGGCAAGAGCGACTTCAACGAACCGGTGACCTTCCCCGCGAATCAGGGCGCGTTCCGGGATGAAATCGATCGCCTGGGGGCTACCTTCAACCAGATGGCGGATCGTATCATCGACCAGGTCGGACGCCTGAAGAGCAACGACAACCTGCGGCGGGAACTGGTGGCCAATGTGTCCCACGACCTGCGTACGCCGCTTGCCTCCTTGCAGGGCTACCTCGAGACCCTGTTAATCAAGGACACCACGCTCAGCCCGCAGGAGAAGCAGCAGTATTTGCAGATAGCCATCAAACACAGTCAGCGCCTGAGCCGGCTGGTGGCGGACCTTTTTGAATTGGCAAAACTGGATGCCCATGAGATCAAACCGCACTTCGAGCGTTTCTCCCTCGGCGATCTGTTGCAGGATGTGATTATGAAGTTCAAGCTGGCTGCGGAAGAAAAAGGCGTATCCGTGGAGGCGAGGGTAGATCCGGAGGTGCAGTTCGTACTTGCCGACATCGGCCTGGTGGAACGGGTACTCGACAATCTGATCGACAACGCCCTGCGCTACACCCCGGCGGGGGGGCGGGTCTCCATCGAAGTCGAGCCCCTGGAGGAACACATCCGGGTGCGTGTGCGCGATACGGGTTCGGGCATCCCGGCGGACAACCTGCCCCACATCTTCGACCGCTTCTATCGCTATCGCGGAACCGGCGACGAGTCCTTCGACGGCGCGGGTCTGGGCCTGGCCATCACCAAGCGCATCGTCGAACTGCACGGCAGCACGATCGAGGCGAAGAGCGAGCCCAATGCCGGCACCACGTTCAGCTTCAGCTTGCCTCTGACCAATGCGGCCTGAGCCTCGATGGTGCGGCGCCTCATCCACCTGATCCCGTTCCTGTGCCTGCTGGCACTTGCGCCGGCCGAGGCGAAGACCGGTTGTGGTACCGATGGCGTGTGGCTGCAGGTGCTGGGCTCCGGCGGACCGGAGCTGGACGACGGTCGTGCCTCCACCGGCTATGTGATCTGGCGCGATGGCAAGGCGCGTGTGCTGGTGGACCTGGGCGGCGGCAGCATGGACCGCTTCGAACAGAGCGGGGCGTCGGTCAACGACCTGGATCTGATCCTGCTTTCCCATTTGCATGTGGATCACAGCGCCGACCTGCCGGTGTTGGTGAAGGCCTCTTTCTTCAGCGACCGGGATCGCGACCTTCCCCTCTATGGACCGACGGGCAACCGGGTCATGCCGTCGACGACGGAATTCGTCGATGGCCTGTTTGGTGCCAAAGGCGTTTACCGCTACCTGAATCGTTTTCTCACCGGCGATGCCGCCTACCGGTTGGTGCCTCATGATGTCGATGCGACCAGGCAAAAGCCCCGGGTCATTCTTGCCGATTCACGCTATCGCGTGAGCGCCGTGGCGGTGCACCACGGGCCGATCCCGGCCCTGGCCTGGCGCGTGGAAATCGGTGGCAAGAGCGTGGTGTTCAGCGGAGATATGAATGGGGACTACGGAACCCTTGCCGTGCTTGCGCGCAACGCGGACCTGCTGGTAGCCCATCATGCGATTCCGGAAGGGGCGACGGGTGTGGCGCGGGACCTGCACATGCCGCCGTCGGTCATCGGTCGCGTCGCCGCCAGGGCCCGGGTGCGGCAACTCGTGCTATCGCACCGTATGAACCGAACCCTGGGACGGGAGCCGGAGAGTACGCGATGGATTCGCCGCGACTACCAGGGGCCACTGGTGTACGCCGACGACCTGCAGTGCTTTCGGCCGTAGGGCCTATTGGGCTCAGGCGATCTTCTCGACGATCTCGGCCAGGGAATGGGCCGGTACGGTTTCGTCGTTGAGGTCGTCGCCCAGCAGTCCACCAAGGTTGCTGGTCGAGAACATCCCAGTGATTTGTTGCTTACCCGTGGCTGGATCGATGGTCGCCACCAGGGCGTGTTGGCGCTCAAGCATACGCAGGGTGGTGACGATGTCGCCGACCTTCTTTTCTTGCACCCGCGCGGCATCGAGTACCTGGATGCGGGATTGGGGTGTCATGATGTCCTGAACCGTGATGGAGGAACGCGGCGTGCGGGTCTCCTCAGTGATCTTAATGGGCCGCTCGCCGAGGATATCGCGTGAGGTAATGAGTCCGATGACCTCTTCCACCTCGTTGACCACGAACAGCAGTCGTACGGCGGAGGTCCTCATCTTCGTCAGCGCAAGATCGATGGGCGTTTCCGGATCGATGGTGACCGGCGTCACGGTGGCGAAGTCCGTCATGACCGCGGTCGCGGGGCTGTCCATGTGCACAATGGTCAGCGGTTTGGTCCGGGGTCCGAAGCCGGTGCCCGGCTGCAAGGGGAGACCTGGCAAGAGTGCATAGGGAGAGTTCATCGCGTACCTCCACTGGTGTTTTTTTCAGCCCGGTGTTCATGGTACGCCCGTCATGCCGCGAGGCCAAAACCGGGGGCAAATTCCGTTATTCCGGGTGTGGGATTTGGAAGCCCAATCGGAGTGGCCGTGCCCCTTACAACGATGCCAGCAGGGCATCCAGGCCCGATATTTCTTCGGCCAGGGTTTCCACCGAAACGGCCGCGCCGGATGGATCGCAGGCGCGGATGCCGCCTGGGCCGCGGACGATGACGGCGAACAGCTCCTTCGACGCTCGAACCCAGAGCCCGGCCCTGCCCCGGTCCGACTGGATCGAGATCTTCTCGATGGGCAGAAGTCTTACGTCGCCGATGGCAACGGGTTCACCGGCACGCAGGCTTTCGTTGTGCATGTGCGGGTCAGGCATGTTGCCGCCTCAGGGTACGCCACGCACGGATTGTTGGCCGCGACAGGACAAAGGCAATGGTGATGGCGATGAACTGGATGGGGAACAGGCGAAAGTGCCCGCGGGATTCGAATTCCAGCACCGGATCGATGAACTCGGGTTCAAGGAAAATTTCCGCGCTGCGCAGATTTCGTGCCATGGCGCTGACCGGCCCCAGCAACGCCCACAGCATGCCGGTGTCAGCCGGATCGCCCAGACCCAGGCGCAGGCGCAGGCTCAGGTCACGGGCGTGGGCGGCGCGCAACAGATCCCGCAAGAAGCGAACCACGCGTCGTCGAAACGACGACTGTTTGAGTACCGCAAGGACGTTTGATCCCCGGGTTCGTCGCTTCCGCGGCCCGGGTTTCCCGCCCGCTTCGGGCTCCGCCTTCTTGCTCGCCTTGCCGGCGCCGGGGAAGCGGAAGCGAAACCGCAGCAAACCGAACAACCAGCGGATGGCAACCTGTCCGCTGAATTCTTCGACGCGTTGCAGCTCGACCTGTATGTCGATAGGAACCGCCAGCAACACGACTACCGTCGCAAGCAGGGCCGCGACCAGAATCAGCGTGATACTCACCGGGAGTTCTAGTCAGCGGCCTTCTTGCTGGATGCTGCCTTGCCGACCACGTCCGCGACCTTTTCGACGAGCGAGGCGGCACTGCCCTTGATCGGTTCGACACGCACGCCGTCCTGGTTGATGATGACGACCGCAACGGGTTTGACGCCGCCCCCGCCGCCGGTGCCGCCGCCCGTGCCGGCACCCTTGGCCGGATCGGTGCCTTCACCGCCGCCGGCGCCAAAACCGAAACCCACGCTGATGAGCGGGATCAGGGTATTGCCTTCCACCGTAATGGGGTCGCCAACCACGGTCTTGGTATTCAACATGCGCTCGATTTCGCCGACGGCTTTGCCAAACAGATTCTCTATGTCTTTCATCGTCGTCTCCGGCACTCGATAGTCGAAGGAAGAAGGGAGCGTCACGCTACCGGGAGAATCGGGACGGATCGTTGATGCCCGTCAAAGTGGCGGGCGAAAGGCGCAGCAAAGGTTGGGTGTTCGCGAAAAATCGGCGGGCCGGTCGCAAATGGCCCGGGAGCAGCGAGGCGCGAGACTGGTCAGATCGGCTGTTGTGCGTACTGCCGCAGGATGTTCCGCACGTCCCGGTCCCATTTGTCGATCAACGGATCCAGATCCTTTCCAAAGACCCCTTTCCACATGTCCAGCTTGTAGGTGCTGGCGACGATGGTATCACCGTCCTGGTAGAGCATGATCCGTAGCGGAAAAATCACCGAGGCCTGGGGGTTGTCCTTCAGGATGCGGTCGACCTGTGTCTTGTCGCCGAAGAACAGCACCTTGTAGTTGGGTGCCTTGTAGCCCCGGTGACGCAGGCCCTCATCCACCGGCTGGATTTTCACCAAGGTGTACTTGTTGTCCGCGATGGCGTAGCTGAGCTCGTTCACGGCCGATTCGTAGTTGCAATGCCGGCTGACGGTCACAAACAGGTCGTCGGCCGCCGCCGGCAGGCTGACGGTAAGGAGCAGCGCACACATCAAGATCCAGGTCTTCACAGGCTGGCCTCCTTGAGAATGGACTTGTAGTCGCGGGTCAGTTGTTTGCAGATGTCACTCAGTTCCGCACGCTTGAGCTGCTTGCTCATCATGTGCGGGTTGATCGCCACCATTTGTATATGGTTGGCCTTCCGGATCAGGGTGATCTTGCACGGCATGAACACACCTACCCGGGGGTCGATCTTCAGCGCACGATCGGCCATATTGAAGTTGCAGAAATAGACGAGCACGACCTCCTTGTTCTCCGTCCCGGAGTGCGTCAGCCGGCTATCGACATTCTGCTGGCGGATGAATACGTAATTGCGGTCGGCAATAGCATTCTTGAGATCGAACAGCGCCTCGTCCATGGTCTTGAAGGTTTTGACCACCAGTAGCGGAGCGGCCGGGTCCCGGTCTTCACTTGCCAGGCTGGTGGCGCTGGCGCATAGCCCGATCAGGCACACGAAACAGACCAGCAAGTTCTTGCCACGATTCATTCGCAAACCCCCGTTGCAGACTCAAGTCCGTCTCAAATCCGTGATTTCTCGAGCAATCTTCGTACCAGTGGGTTGTCGACTTTTACCAATTCCGGTATTGCACTGAAATGACGGCATCCTGTGCATGCCGATCCGGATGTAGCCGCGACAAAATCGGATGTGATTTGCACTGACTTGAAGCAATACATTGGGGAATGCACCAACATAGTATATACGTCGCTCCGTACCTGACTCCGATTCGCAGGAAGGAGGACATGGATTGACCGCAAGCCAGTCCCGCATGGTCGCCATACTGCTGTTCCTCGGTGCCGCGTTTCTGCTCTACCGGACACTTGCCATGCTCGCTGGCGGAGCGATTGATGTATTCGTCCCATGGGTCGTAGTGTTGTTGTTCCTCGAGCTGGCGCTCGACGCCCTGACCCTGGGGGTGTGTCTGCTGTGGGGGATCACCCTTTCGATTTGGCATGGCATGCTGGTATTCCGCCTGACTGCGGCGGTGGTTATGGTGCATGCGATGCGCGTGCTGATCTTCGTGCTGGGGCGCACAGGGCCGTGGGTGGATTTCGACGTGCAGTCCCTGGCGCGGGCGGGGCACACGACGCGCTGGTCATGGTTCGGCGTCTGGTTCGCCGGAACCATGTCAGTACTGAGCCTTATCGTCCTGATCGTGGCCTGGCTCTATCTACGTCGCCGTAGGCACTAGTACCGGATTCAGCAGGCCAAAAAGAAAAAGCCCCGCACCGGGCGGGGCTTGATCCTGCTGTCGTTGACGGGTCGCGGTTCAGGCGGCTTTGACACCCAGCTTCTCGCGCCAGCCGGGGAACAGCTTGTCGGCGTCGTGCGGGAAGGACTCGAACGCACGCGCGAACTCCTTGTGTTCCTTGGCGTAGTCGATGGGGTCAGCACCGGCCTTCCAGCACTCATAGGCCTGGCGCAGCGACTTGGCGCCGGCGGCCGGACTGTCGATGTGGCCGTAGGAACCGCCACCGGCGGTGTTGATGACGTTGCCGTGGCCCAGGTTCTTGAAGAAGCCGGGCAGGCGCAGCGCGTTCATGCCGCCAGAGATGATCGGCGTCGTCGGTTTCATACCGAACCATTCCTGGTGATAAACCGGACCGTCGCAGCTGTCGCGCTCGATCATGTAGGCGATGACGCGGTCGTCGGCCTCGCCTTCCATCTTGCCGTAGCCCATGGTCCCGACATGGATGCCGGAGGCACCCTGCAGGCGCGACATCTTCGCCAGCACGAACGCGGTATAGCCGCGCTTGGCGCTGGGCGAGGTGATCATGCCATGACCGGCGCGGTGATAATGCAGGTACTGGCTGGCGTACTGGCGGCGGGCGGTGGTGACCATGCCGGGGCCGCCGACAAAGCCGTCGACCAGGAACGCGAGCTTGTCGGCGTCGGGACCAAAGGTCTCGAGCGCGAAGTCCGCGCGGGCGCACATTTCGTAGTGGTCGTCGGCGGTGATGTTCATGGAGAACAGCTTGGCTTCACCGGTCTCATCCATGGCGCGCTTCATGGCGTCATATACCAGCGGAATGGTCTTCTTCACCGGCGCGAACACCTGATTGCCCTGGGGCTCGTCGTTCTTGATGAAGTCGCCGCCGAGCCAGAACTGGTAGGCGGCCTCGGCGAACGGTTCCGGGCGCAGGCCGAGTTTGGGTTTGATGATGGTGCCGGCGATGTAGCCGCCATCATTCACCGGGCGGCCGAGGATGCGCCACAGGTCGGAGATGTCCTTGGCCGGTCCGTCGAACAGCTGGATCGCGCGCGGCGGCATGAAGAAATCGATCATCTTGGCGTGTTCGATGTCGCCCATGCCCTGGTTGTTGCCGATGGTCAGGGTCAGGAAGGAGACCAGCATCATGCGCCCGTCGGTGACGTTGCGATCGAACAGCTCGATCGGGTAGGCGATGCGCATGTCTTCGGTGGCTTCGTCGATGTGGTATACCAGCGCGTCCACGCCCTTGGTGAAATCGTCGGTGGTCGAAACCTCGACGTTGGTGCCGGTGGAAGACTCGGCGGCAAAGTGGGCGGCGGCTTCCAGGTAGCCATGGCCGGCTTTCGGCTTCATGGTGTAGGCGCACAGGATGTGCTTGCCGCCGGCGATGAGCTCCTCCTCCTTCAGGGAGAGGTCGGCGTAACGTTTGGACTGGTCCATGGTATTTCCCTCGTGTGAAAACGGCACCGGGGCATAGGGCGATGTGCGCCGAATACCTGAGTAACCTGATAAGAAATAGGGGGTAAAAAAGTTGTGGGCATTCTAGCGGCGAAACCGCGGAAATTCAAAGGTTTGCTGGGTACGGCCGATTTTGCCGCCCTCGGCCTGGTCGTCCTGAGCCCGCCCTTGATAGCGATCAAGGCAAATCATCGCGGCTTGCCGCTAGATTCGATGCATCTGCCCGCAGCGAGAAAGACCATGGCGACCGAGGAGCAACCGACGCTGAATTCCTGGTACGAGACCGACGAAGGTACCCTGTTCCAGGTCACCGCCATTAACGAGGCCAGCGACACTGTGGAAACCGTCTCCCTGGACGGCTCTGCGGATGAATTGTCCTTGAGCGACTGGGGCGACCTGCCTGTCAGCGAGGTGGTGGCGCCGGATGATTGGCAGGGGGATGCGACCAAGAATGTCTCGGACTGGAAGGCCCTGCAGAAATAGCATCCCGATCGCCCCCGGCAGGGAGTGCTAGCGCGGGACGCCGACGGGCATGAGGTACAGGGGTCGTTCGCCTTTGGGCAGGTCCAGCACCTTCGCCACCTGCTCGTCACTGAAGGCACCGACGACCGCGGCGCCGAGGCCCAGGGCCTGGGCCTGTAACATCACGTTTTCCGCCGCGTGCCCGACCTCTATTTCCACATAGCGCAGACCGCGCTTGCCGTATTTACCCGTGGTGCGGGCATCGACTGAAGCGAACACCAGCAGGACCGCGTTGTGTCCCACCGAATCCTGGCCCAGCGCGGCGCGTTCCATTTCACGCCGCCTGTCGTCACCGGCCAGTCGGCGCAGCGTGTGGTTTTCAGGTTGGTAGCGGTAGACGCCCTCGGCCAGCTCGTCGACATCGCCGACGAGAACATAGACCTCCAGCGGATAGAGCGCGCCGGCCGAGGGCGCGGTGCGCAGGCCACCGGGTGCGGTGATGCCCTGCGCCGCCCACAACAATTGCGACAACTGCGGCAGGGTGATTGCCTGTTTGCGATACTCGCGCACCGAGCGGCGCTCGCGCAGGGCGCGTTCGATACTGACGCCGCTGTCGGTGCGCGGGGCAGGTAGTGCGATGGTGCCGTTGCTCTGTGCCATAGCGGAGGTCCTCCACTCTGGCGCACCGCCTGCGACAAGGAAGGCCAGAAAAGACAGTGCTACCGCAACGCGTCGATATCGCGCATTCCGGGTGCCCATCGCCCGGCCTTCACATCAACGGGACCAGCTGGCCCGGAACAGGGTGTCCTTGTCGCTGTACTCGTAGTCGAGTTCGCCCTCGTAGGCATGCTGCAGGGCGTCGGCGATGGCGCGCGCGATATGTACATCGGTCAGGGAAACTGTGATGCCGCCGTCCTCGTCTTCGATCGCCATCACGCGCTGCAAGGGATGTTCCGGTTTTTCCTTCTTTTCGGCGTTCTGAATCAGGCCGATGATTTCATCGCGGTGCGCGCTGAGGAAATCGCCTTTCAGGGTAACCACGCCGGCGGGCTGCTTGTCCTGAATGCGCTGGCAGGCGGGGCAGCGCTGTTCATGCGCGCCGGCCCCGGCGGATCCCCAGTGCCAGCGCCCCTTTTCGAACACGGCGCCGCAATCGGGACACAGGCTGGGTTCCGGATACTTGCCGCGGGCCTGATAGGGATCGTGCAGGCGCTCGCCGTACATGCGGTCGTCCTTTCCATGCTGCTGGGCGAAGTCCGTGGGCTTGCGTGGTTCTTTCATGATTTGCTCCTGTTGTTTCGCTCGACGAGTCCGGCTCGCCGATACGGCATTCACGTCTCGCGATTGTGTGGCGTGTCGACCCCGGCCGTGGGCTGAATTCCTTCGCGGTCGGAAGTCACCTTGCAGCGTCGCTCGCCCGTGTTTACGTCGAACCCGTTCTCGCGGTGAAAGGGACGCAGGTTGCCGATGTCGGCATTGCCGCCGGCGATGGTGACCTCGATCTTCCAGCCGTACTCCGAGGTCAGGTTTTCATAGTGTTCGCGGCGAATCCAGGCGCCGCACTCGTCCTGGCGCCAGGTGTCGGCATCACGATCGCCAACACCGCGACCTTTTTCCCATACGGCCTGCACCGTCTTTTCGCTGATGGTCATAGGCTGTCCCCGAACAATCGCCCAAATTAATCATCGGTCCCTTTGTCGCCCGCAAGCAAATCCTAGTCAACGGCCGTGGCAGAATCGTTGACTGGTATCAAACCCGGCCCGAAGGGGGATCAGAGGAAATCCTCGATAAACCAGGCGGCGAAGGCATGGCGCCCGGAAACGCCGGCCTTCTTGTAGATGGAGGATGCCTGCTGGCGCACGGTCTTTTCCAGGGTTTCCCGCAGGTCTGCAATTTCCTTGAGACTCAGGCCCTTGAGCAGCAACAGGCCGACTTCCTTTTCGCTGGTACTCAGGCCCCACTCCTCGAATTGTTTCGATATAACCTCACCGAGCTGCCGGCGTGCGCTCAGCACGTATTCGCTGGCCGTCGTGGGGGCATTGCGCGCCTGTTCGAGCTCCTGGCGCAGCAGGGCGATTCGGGCGCGCTGCCGGCGCAAACCCTGCAACAGCCAGGAGATGCCGACCAGCGCCAGGGCAACGACCAGCGCTTCCTTCAGGATGTGCTGACCGGAGGCACCGTGTGCCAGGTCGGCGTACAGGTCGACGGCACTGGCGCCGACGACGAGCAGCAGGATGGCGATCAGGTAGGCGTCGCGGGACCAGACCTTGTTCACCCGAATCTCCAATCACATGGACCATCGGCATGGTACATGTGTCCCATCCGGACGAAATGGGGCATGTGTCCGATGGTTCCCGGCTGCGCAGCACCCATACTTTGCCTCATCGAAGACCGTTGCAGAGGGCAACATTATGAAACAGAAAGTCTACGTTTGGGACCCGATCATACGTTTGTTCCACTGGATACTGGTGGCCTCGTTCACGGTCGCCTATTTCACCGGAGAGGACGAGTCCCTGGTACACATCTATGCAGGCTACATCGTGCTCGGACTGATCGCCGTACGTCTGCTGTGGGGCCTGGTTGGGAGCAAGCATGCCCGTTTCTCCGACTTCGTGCGTTCCCCGGTTCAGGCCCTGGTGTACCTGAAGGGTTTGGTGGGCGGCGGTGTGAAGAACTATGTCGGCCACAATCCGGCCGCGGGGTGGATGGTGATTGCACTTCTGGTCAGCCTGCTGGCGACCACCGTAAGCGGTTTGCAGGTTTATGGTCTCGAGGGGCACGGACCCCTCGCGCAAACGGTCGCCGAACGCAAGCTGGCACCGGAAGCCGGCGGTGGAACCGGCACCGTACGCATGAATGCGGAGCACGAGGATGAGGCCGGCGACGAGGACGGAGGAGAAGACGGGGAGGAGTTTTGGGAGGAGGTGCATGAGTTCTTTGCGAACTTCACCGTGTTCCTGATCGCGCTGCACCTGCTCGGTGTAGCCCTGTCCAGCTATCGCCACCGGCAGAACCTGGTGCGGGCCATGGTAACGGGCTACAAGGAAGAGGAAACCGCGTCCGACTGATCGGCAAGGTATTCCGAAGAAGGGCGCATACGGCGCCAGGCTTGAAATTGCCCACGGGGCCTGCACATAGTACTACTGCCTTCAGCAGAAAGGCGGAGGTTCATGCAGCAGGCCCCGGAAAAACGATATCTGGTTCAGTGGATCTTCCGCCACGCTTACCGAATGGCGGCAGTACGGATGGGCGTGTTCGCGATGCTTCTGGTTCCCGGTCTGGGGGTGGTACCCGCCGTCCAGGCCGCTACGGACCCCGTCGCCGACGCAATTCGCGCGCAACTTGATAGGCGTGCGCACCCGCGCGCGGACTGGATTCTGGACTGGTCGCAGCTGCGGAAATTCTATGAGGCGCGGGATTGGCGACCGGCGTGGAGCGGAGACAAGAATGCCACCGGTCGTGCCCGGATCCTGCTCAGGGCCCTGCGTACCGCCGACCGCGAAGGACTTGATCCGAAAACGTATCACCCCGCGACGATTCACGAGTATCGCTCCCGTGAGGACGCGGCCTCCCGCGCGACTCTGGATATCCTTTTGACCGACACCTTCCTCCGCTACAGCGAGGATGTGCGTGTCGGCCGGTTCAAGCCGGGCGAGGTGGATCCGGATTGGCACATTTCCCCGCCTCCCAACGGTGTCCCGTTCTACTGGATGAACCTGGAGCCCTCCAAGTTCGACGCCTTCGTGCAGAACCTGCCGCCACCCCAGCCCGGCTACCAGAAACTGCGCACGGCCCTGGCCCGCTATCGCAAGCTGGAACGCGACGGCGGCTGGCCGCCGCTTTCGGCCGGACCGGCCCTGAAAACCGGAGTTCGTAGCCCGCAAGTGGGCCGTTTGCGGATTCGGCTCATGGCAGAAGGTGATCTCGGAGCCGGGAGCGTGGACGATGCAAACCTGTTCGACGCGAGGGTGCGTGATGCGGTAGAGCGATTCCAGAAACGCTATGGTCTGAAGGCAGACGGCGTGGTCGGGTCCGGCACGCGCGAGGCCATGAATGTACCGCTGGCGGCACGGATCGAACAGATTCGCCTGAACATGGACCGGTGGCGGTGGCTGCCGCGGCATCTCGGCGATCGATATATCATGGTGAATACCGCGGGGTACGAGTTGACGGTCATTGAAAACGACAAGGACGTGCTGTCCATGCGTGTCATCACCGGCCAGAAGGACTGGACGACTCCGGTAATCACCGGCGATCTCGTTTCCGTCCAGTTCAACCCGTACTGGATGGTTCCAAGGAAAATCGCACTGGAAGAACTGGTGCCGAAGCAGTTGCACAATCCAGACTATCTCGCCTCGCAAAAAATTCGGGTGTACGACAACTGGGCCGTGAAGCCTCGGGAGGTCGATCCGTCGCGCATCCGGTGGTCGAAGCTCAGTGAGGACAACTTTCCCTACCAGTTGCGTCAGGATCCGGGACCATGGAATGCCCTCGGGAGAATCAAATTCATCTTCGCCAACAACTTCGCGATCTTTCTGCACGACACGCCACATCGTGGCCTGTTCGAGCAGGAGTCCCGTGCACTGAGCCACGGATGCGTTCGTGTACAACACCCCGTCGAACTCGCCACCTACCTGTTCGGGGAAAAGAACGGCTGGACGCGGGAGCGAATCGAGGAAGTCATCGACTCGGGTGAGACCGAGCTCGCCCGGGTACCCGAGCCGGTGCCCATCTACCTGGTGTACTGGACGGCTTGGGTGAATGGCGGCAATCAGGTGAATTTCCGCGAAGACGTGTACGAACGGGACCAGCGTATGCTGGAAAACGGGGAAAATGGCGAAAAAATGCGATAAAACGGGGGTTGGGTTGAAATCCCCGAACTTAGCGCCAAATTAACTGTCATAAAGAATGAGGGAAAAACCGCTTGCTATACTTTCTGGTGCCCAAAGTGAGGTGCACCGGGGGAAACGACGAGGTACAGAAACGATGACAACTCGCCGAGACTTTTTGAAGTATTCCGCCGCAGCCGCAGCCAGCCTGGCGGCACCGGCTGCCCTTGCCGCCGTGCCGAAGCCACAGGGTGAGCGCGAAATCCGTTTCTATAACATCCATACGGGTGAGCACCTGTCCGCTACGTACTGGGTGGACGGCGTCTATGTCCCTGATGAATTGAACACGATGAATCACCTGTTGCGGGATTTTCGTACCGGGGACATCAAGAAGATGGATCCCCATCTGTTCGACATCCTGTATACCCTGCAGCAGAAGCTGGAAAAGAAGGGTGTGTTCCACGTGATCTCGGGCTACCGCTCGC
Organism: Acidiferrobacteraceae bacterium; assembly: GCA_037388825.1. Classification (NCBI taxonomy): domain Bacteria; kingdom Pseudomonadati; phylum Pseudomonadota; class Gammaproteobacteria; order Acidiferrobacterales; family Acidiferrobacteraceae; species Acidiferrobacteraceae bacterium. The sequence goes on from JARRJV010000031.1 coordinate 27,214, forward strand.
CGGCCACCAATGCCGCCCTGCACAAGCGCAGTAACGGCGTGGCGACCCACAGCCTGCACATGAAGGGCAAGGCGATCGATATCCGTCTTCCAGGGGTCGAGTTGAGCCACCTTCGCAAGGCGGCCCTGAATCTTCATCGTGGCGGTGTTG
>JARRJV010000032.1 GCA_037388825.1 Acidiferrobacteraceae bacterium
GGTATCGGTAACGAGCGCCTGGCAACCGAAGAGGAGTTGGATGCCATTGCTGAGTGTTACCGTTCCCTGGGAGTAAAGGACTGGTGGATCCAGATATCGCCGGGCAGTAACAGCGAGCAGACGCTGGCGCAGCTAGCGGCGCGAGGTTTTGCCCCTCCGGAACGAAAGGCCTGGGTCAAGATGGTCCGCGGTGCCGAGGCAACTGTACCCGTGGAAACGGGATGCGAAGTTCGGGTCCTGTTGGAGGGCGAGGAAACGGCACTGGCCGAGGTGATCTGTGCTGCCTTCGGCATGCCCGTTGAGTGGGCGCCATGGTTCGCCGCAATGGCCCTGCGGCGCAACTGGCGCGCGGTGGCCGCCTTCCGGGAGGGCCAGCTAGTCGGTGGCGGTCTGCTCCATATACGGGGTGAGTATGGATGGCTTGGTGCCGGGGCGGTGGCGCCCGAGGCGCGGCGTCTTCATGCCCATCGTGCACTCATGAACCTGCGCATTGAGCTGGCCATCCATGCCGGTTGCACCAGAATCGTCACCGAAACCGGTGAGGCCATCGGGGACGAGCCCAACCCTTCGCTGCGAAATATGTACGCCTGTGGATTCACCAAGGCCTATTCCCGTCTCAATCTTGCTGCTCCTGTGTAAGCGGGGAAGGAGAGAAAAATGTTTCTAGGAATTTATCGATTTGAAGGTAATGGGGAAGAACTTGGCGCGGCCTATGACCGTCTCATTGCCACCATTCCCCATGAAGGCCTGCATTTGCATATCTGCGCCCGTGGGGACCAGGGCCTGGTGATATACGACGCCTGTCCAACGAGAGAAGTTTTTGAATCTTTCGCCAGCAGCGAGCAAATGCGCGGTGCCATGGCATCCGCCGGCCTGCCGGAACCGGAAATCGATCTGGTGGGAGACGTACACTCCGTATTCTGGAACGGCGAACGCATGCTCTGACGATCATAATGCGCTTGTGTAACGAGAAACGGCGGGCATTGCCCGCCGTTTCTCGTTCTGCTGCTCGCAAGTCCGGCTAGCGGCCGGCGCTGGCGCGACCACCTTGTCTGTTGCGCGGTTTTCCGGAGCGCGACGGAGCACCGGCTGTTGGCCGCCCGCCGGAACGGCGTCGCCGGGACGGGGTCTTCGCCCCCGGACGTACGGCGGCCACTTTCCGTTGCGGCTCGAAGCCCTGCACCACCTGGTTCGGAATCTCGCGCTTGAGGAGGCGGTGGATGGAGGCGAGTTGTTCGCCTTCGTCCGCGCATACCAGGGAAATGGCCGCGCCGCTCTCGCCGCCGCGTCCGGTGCGACCGATGCGGTGCACATAGTCCTCGGCATTGTTGGGCAGGTCGTAGTTCACCACATGGGGCAACTGAGTGATGTCCAGTCCGCGGGCGGCGACATCAGTGGCCACCAGTGCGCGCACCGCGCGCCGTTTGAAGCTTGCCAGGGCGCGTGTGCGCTGGCCCTGGCTCTTGTCGCCGTGGATGGAGGTGGCCTCAATGCCGTCCCTCTCCAGCTGTTTCGCCAGCCGGTCGGCGCCGTGCTTGGTGCGAGTGAATACCAGTACCTGGCGCCAGTCCTGAGTGTCGATAAGGTGGCTCAGCAGTTCGCGCTTGCGGTTGCTGTCGACGTAGTAGGCCAGCTGTGTCACCGCCTCGGCGGTAGCATTGGGCGTAGCTGCCTCGATCAGCTTCGGACTGCGAAGCAGCCGGTTCGCCAGCTTCTTGATGGTCTCGGAGAAGGTGGCGGAAAAGAGCAAGGTCTGGCGCTGTTTCGGTATCTCGCGCAGCACCCGCTCGATGGCGGGCATGAAACCCATATCCAGCATGCGGTCCGCCTCATCCAGCACCAGGATCTGTACTTGCGAGAGGTCGACGGTGCCGCGTTCCACGTGATCCAGCAAACGGCCAGGGGTGGCCACCAGCACGTCCACGCCGTTACGCAGGGCCTTCATCTGGGGCACGATACCGACGCCGCCGAAAACCTGCGTCGAGCGCAGCGGAAGATACTTGCCATAGGTGCGCACGCTGTCGCCCACCTGGGCTGCCAGTTCGCGCGTGGGCGTCAGGACCAAGGCGCGGATGCGGCGACGCTTTCCTGTGGTACCGTTCATGAGGTTCTGCAGCATGGGCAGGGTGAAGGCGGCGGTCTTGCCGGTACCCGTCTGGGCGCCGGCCATGAGGTCGTTACCCGCGAGAATCGCCGGGATCGCCCGGGCCTGCACTACCGTCGGCTTGTCATAGCCCTGTCTTGCGATCGCGCGCAGCAGGTCGGCCGAAAGGCCAAGAGAATCAAAAGACATTCGTAAACTCCTGTTCAACTGCCAAGGCACACCGGCGCCAGATGGCCCGGAGGGTTAGTGGTATCGAGGCTTGGCCCTGGCAGGAAACAGACCGCGACCGGTTTGTGAATACCGGCCTGGATTCGCGAGGCGTTTCTGGGGGGTACTCCGGGCGCGTTCGGGAACGCGCCGCGACAAACTGTGCGCGCACGGTACCACAAGCGGACGGGATTCCCTAGTGATTTCGGCTCGCTGCGCCGGGATTGCCCATAGTTCCGGGGGGCGATATCCCCGGCTAGCGGCGCCAGAACGCGGGGCTGAGCAGGACCAGAATGGTGAAGATTTCCAGGCGGCCGAGAAGCATGGCGGCCGAGGCGATAATCTTGCCGAAGCTTGTGAGGCTCTGGAAGTCAGTCGCGACCTTGCCAAGGCCCGGACCAAGGTTGTTTATGCAGGCAGCAATCGCGGAGAAGGCCGTTACAGGGTCGGTGCCGGTGGTAAGCAGAAGCAACATCAGGCCAAGAAAGGTCAGGATGTAGACCGCAAAAAAGCCCCAAATCGAATCGAGGGCGCGTTCGTTGATGACGCGACCGCCGACCTTGATCGGGCGCACCATGCGCGGGTGCACCAGTCGGGTCAGTTCCCGCGAGCTCTGTTTCGTCACCAGCATGAGACGGATCACCTTCATGCCCCCGGCGGTGGATCCGGCGCAACCGCCGATGAAGCTGATCAGCATCAGAAAGATTGGCAGGCCCAGCGGCCAGACCGTGAAGTTGGCGATACCAAATCCGGTACTGGTGATGATGGAGGCGATCTCGAAGCTGGTGTAGCGCAGTGATTGCAACAGCGTCGGATATTGACCTGTGCCCCACAGCGCCAGGGTGACGCCGGCCATGATGATGACGACGACGCCGAGAAAGGTGCGCACCTCGGAGTCGCGGAAGTACTGCAGGACGCTGCGATGACGCCACGCAATGAAATGGACGGCAAAGTTCATGGCACCAAGCAGCATGAAGACGGTGCCGATCACCTCGATCACCGGACTGTGGAACCAGCCGAAGCTGGCATCGTGTGTAGAGAAGCCTCCGGTGGAAAGGGCGGAGAAACTGTGGCAGACGGCGTCGAACACGCTCATTCCGGCGAGATGAAAGGCCAGGGCGCAGGCGGCGGTCAGCCCGGCGTAGATCAGCCACAGCGCACGGGCGGTGTGGATGATGCGCGGGGTGAGCTTCTCATCCTTGAATGGGCCCGGCGTCTCGGCGCGGAAGAGCTGCATGCCGCCAATCCCGAGCAGGGGAAGGATGGCAACCGCCAACACCATGACGCCGGCGCCGCCGAGCCACTGCAGCTGCGAGCGGTAGTACAGAATGGAGTGGGGCAACTGGTCCAGACCGGTGATCACGGTAGCCCCGGTGGTAGTGAAGCCGGAAATCGCCTCGAAGGCGGCATCCACGAAGCTGAGATGGGGACCGAACACAAGTGGCAGGGCGCCGAGCATTCCCAGCCCGATCCAGAAGAAGGAGACGATCACGAAACCATCGACCGATCGCAGAGGTGCGTGATTCTTGCGCGCGGGAAACCACAACAGCGTGCCGAGCGCCGCCGTGACCACCATGCTGTAGAAGAAATGAAAAATCTCGCCGTCGTTGTAGTACAGCGACACCAGCATCGGAGGCAGGAAGGTGCTGCTGAAGAGAATAAGCAGCAGGCCCAGTGTGCGGGCAACGGGAGGGATTCTTAGCATTTTTCTGTCGTTTGTGTTCGAAGCCCCGATCTGCACCGAAACCGGAATATGCGGCGGCATTGTAACCGGGGTCCGGCCCCCCGGGAAACTGCGCTGGGTCAATTCGTTGTTATCTTGCTCCCATATATAATGATGCGGTGCCCCCGGCCGGGCCGGTTGCGGCGCCAGGATGGCGGGGCCGGCTGATATTCAGGAATTCAAGGCACAGGTATGAACGCGCACGTATTTAAGAATAAGTGGTTGTGGGCCTTTGCCGTAATCCTTGTCGTAGCCCTGACGGCGACAGGCTATTTCATTCAGCGCAACGACGTCGACTACGTAAACCCCCACTACGGTCCCATCGTGGAGGCCATCTACGGGCTCGGCAAGGTAAAGACCGAGCGTGTGTATGAAGTGAAGCTGGGAGTGGTCAAGACCGTCAAGCGCCTGTACGTGCAGGAGGGCGACACGGTGAAGAAGGGAGCGCCGCTCGTGGGTTTTGACGGGGGTCTTCTGTTTCGCGCACCCTTCGATGGTACGGTTACCCTGATCGCGTTCCGCGAGGAACAGTCGGTGTTCCCCCAGCAGACCGTGCTTCGACTGGAGGATCTCTCCACCCGCTATGTCGAGGTTTCGCTGGAACAGGAGGGTGCCCTGAGGGTGCGGCCCGGGCAGCCGGTACATGTGGTGTTCGAGAGCCTGCGCGGGGAACAGCTTGCGGGCAAGGTGGCGGCGATCTTTTCCCGGAACGACGAATTCCTCGCCCATATCGACGTTCCGCTGGCACCAAATGTTCTCCCGGGCATGACCGCCGACGTGGCCATCGAGACGGGACGCAAGGACAATGCCTTGCTGGTCCCGGTGTCGGCCATCGTCGACGGGCGCGTACGTATCCGGCGGGACGGCAAGCGCAAGACGGTGAAGTTGAAGATCGGCAACATCGACGGCAACTGGGCCGAGGTGGTCAAGGGTGACCTGCGCACCACAGACCAGGTGATCGTCAAGCGCGAAGCAACAAAGAAGGGCTGATGCTGTTCCTTGCCCTGCGCCACCTGTTCTCCCGCAAGCGGCAGACCATTCTGATCCTGCTGGGCATCAGTCTCGGGACCATGATGTATGTGGTGATTTCCGGGATCCAGCTCGGTATGCGTGAGTACATCATGAGCCGGCTGCTGGACAATGCACCACAAATCAAGATCTCCGCGCGCGATCGCATCATTGATCGCGACGAGATGACCGAGCGCTTTTTTCCCGAGGATGAGGCCGTGCACTGGATCGTCCCGCCATCGGGCAAACGCGAGGAGGCCCACATCGAGTATCCCGAGGGATGGTTCGAGCGCCTGCGCGACGATCCCAATGTCATCGCCTATGCTCCTTCGCTGCACGTCAGTGTCATCGTCAGCCGCCGCAGCAGCAAGTATCCCGCAACACTAACCGGAATCGAGCCGGAGAAGCAGTCGCGCGTGAATCAGCTCGAGAAGTACATGGTCCATGGATCCCTGCGCGATCTGTCCGGTGGAGGCAACAAGCTGATTGTCGGTGACCGGGTACTGGACCGGCTGGGCGTCCGAATCGGGGACATCATCCAGGTCTCCGCCGGCGCAGGTGAACCGCGTCCGTTCAAGATCGTGGGTACCCTGCATCTGGGCGTAAAGGAGATTGATGAGACGCTCATGTTTGCCGCCCTCAACGATGTGCAGCAACTCAATCACACGCCCGGGCGGATCAGCGAGATCGACGTTCGCCTGGTGGACCTGAACATGGCGCGCACCCTCGCGGACCGCTGGAAGCTGTATGCGCGCGAAAACGTGGAAAGCTGGGATGAATCCAATGCGAATTTTCTGCAGATCTTCACAATTCAGGACATCACCCGTAATACCATCACCATGGCCATCCTCATCGTCGCGGGATTCGGGATCTACAACGTCCTCAGCATCATGATCAGTCAGAAACAGCGTGAAATTGCGATTCTCCGGTCCATCGGCTACCCGCCGCGCCGGATCCTGGAACTGTTTCTGACCCAGGGCATTCTGCTCGGCCTGTCCGGCGCCGCCATCGGCCTGGTGACAGGTCTACTGGCGAGTCGCTATATCGCCAGCATCAAGCTCGGCTTCGAGATGGGTGCCGGAAACCACCTGCTCGTATCCTACGCACCGTCCATCTACATCGTTGGATTCCTGCTGGCGACTGTTTCGGCGATCCTTGCCAGCTTTCTTCCGGCGCGGGCCGCCAGCAAGCTCACACCGTTGGAAATCATCCGCTCGGAGGTGTGATGGGAATCCGCTGCGAAAAACTGGTCAAGGAGTTCGGCGAACCGCCGGTTCGAATATTGCACGAAATCGACATGAATATTGCCGACCGCGAGTTTGTATCCATCACCGGCCGTTCCGGTTCCGGCAAGAGTACCCTGCTGTACCTTCTGAGCACCCTGGACGAACCGACCAGCGGGACCTTGCGCATTGACGACCGGGATCCATCGACCATGTCCGTGGACGAACTGCACGAGTTCCGCAATCTCAATGTAGGGTTCGTATTCCAGTTTCACTATCTGCTTGCCGAACTGACGGCACTGGAAAACGTATTGTTGCCGGCGCGGAATACGGGTCAGCACAAGGCGAAGGAGAAAGAGGCGCTGGCGCTGTTCGAACAATTCGATATCCCCGGCAAGGTCGACAAGCTGCCGTCCCAGCTATCCGGCGGCGAGCAGCAACGTGTGGCCATCGCCCGGGCCCTGATCATGAAACCACGCTACCTCTTTGCCGATGAGCCTACGGGAAATCTGGATTCGAAAAACGGTCGCATCGTCATGGACCTGCTCCTGAGCGTTAACCGTGATCTGGGAACGACCATCGTCATGGTGACCCACGAACCGGATTATGCCGCCATGGCCAGTCGCGAGATCTTTCTTGCCGACGGGCGTATTGTTGAGAAGCGTGATCTGGAAACGACGGAGTCAGTATGAGCGAACACGTAATCTGGTTCGAAAAACTGGGTATGAAAGATGTCGCCATCGTCGGTGGCAAGAATGCGTCCCTGGGCGAAATGATTGCCTCCCTTGCACCCAAGGGCGTACAGGTGCCCGGTGGCTTTGCGACCACCGCATCAGCCTATCGCGAGTTTCTCGCCCACCAGGGTCTGGATCAGCGCATCGCCGAACGGCTGAACGACCTGGACGTGGAAGATGTGCAGGCCCTGGCCGCCGCCGGTGGCGACATCCGCGGCTGGATCGAGCAACAACCCCTGCCGGAGGTACTGGAACAGGCGGTGCTGGGCGCGTACGCGGAACTGCAAAATCGATATCCCGGCGATATAGCCGTGGCGGTACGCTCGTCCGCCACTGCCGAGGATCTTCCCCAAGCGTCCTTCGCCGGACAACAGGAGACGTTTCTCAATATCCGGGGCGAGAAACAGCTGCTCGCCGCGATCCGTGGAGTGTTTGCTTCCCTGTACAACGACCGCGCGATTTCCTATCGCGTACACCAGCAGTTCGACCACAGCAAGGTGGCGCTGTCGGCTGGCGTGCAGCTCATGGTGCGAAGCGATGTCGGATCCAGCGGGGTGATGTTCACGCTCGATACCGAATCCGGATTTCGCGACGTGGTGCTCATCAACGCGGCCTTCGGGCTGGGTGAGATGGTGGTCCAGGGAGCGGTGAACCCGGACGAGTTCTACGTCTACAAGCCGGCGTTGGCCGCTGGCCGTCCGTCCATCCTGCGGCGCAGCCTCGGTACGCGTACCATCAAGATGATTTACGCCGGCGGCGACGTGCCTGGCAAGACGACGAAGACTGTGGATGTGCCTCCGGAAGAGCAGTCGAAGCTGAGTCTCAACGATGACGAAGTCGAGTCGCTGGCACGCCAGGCGGTGATCATCGAACAACACTATGGCCGGCCCATGGACATCGAATGGGCACGGGACGGGATCAGCGGCCGGCTTTTCATCGTGCAGGCGCGGCCGGAAACCGTGAAGAGTCGTGCCAGCTTAAACGTGGTCGAAGACTACCTGCTGAAGGAGAAGGGCGACACCATCATCGAAGGGCGCGCCATCGGCGAGCGCATCGGCGCCGGGACCGCGAAGGTGGTGGCCGACGTGTCGCAGATGTCGCGGATCGGCGAAGGCGACGTGCTGGTGGCGGACATGACCGACCCCGACTGGGAGCCGGTGATGAAACGTGCCTCCGCCATCGTCACCAACCGTGGCGGCCGCACCTGTCACGCCGCCATCGTCGCGCGCGAGCTGGGAATTCCCGCCGTGGTGGGCTGTGGTGACGCCACGACGCGGATCGGTGACGGAACCGAGGTCACCGTTTCCTGTGCCCAGGGCGATACCGGTTATGTGTATCGAGGCAAGCTGGACTATAAGGTTCGTCGGACCGAGACCGACAAGATGCCGGAGCTGCCGGTGAAGATCATGATGAACGTGGGAAATCCGGAACGGGCCTTCCAGTTCGCGGCGCTGCCCAATGCCGGCGTCGGCTTGGCGCGGCTGGAATTCGTAATCAATACGACCATCGGGATCCATCCACGTGCGGTGCTGGAACATGAAACGCTGCCCGCCGAACTGAAACAGCAAATCGACGCGAAAATTGCCGGCTATACCGATCCGGTATCGTTCTACGTAAACAAGCTGGCGGAGGGCATCGCTACCCTGGGCGCGGCATTCAGTCCCAAACCGGTGATCGTGCGCCTGTCCGACTTCAAGTCGAACGAATACGCCAATCTTCTCGGCGGCGACCGCTATGAGCCGGCGGAAGAAAACCCCATGATCGGCTTCCGTGGCGCCTCGCGCTACGTTTCCGAGGTCTTCAGGCCCTGCTTTGAACTGGAATGCCGTGCCATGAAGATCGTGCGCGACCAGATGGGACTGACCAATGTCGAGGTAATGATTCCGTTCGTGCGCACCGTGGACGAGGGCCGTCGCGTCGTGGAGTTGCTGGAGGAGAATGGCCTGAAGCGCGGCGAGAACAGTCTGCGGGTGATCATGATGTGCGAGATCCCGTCGAATGCGGTATTGGCGGAGCAGTTCCTTCAGTACTTCGACGGCTTTTCCATCGGCTCCAATGATCTCACCCAACTGACCCTGGGTCTTGATCGCGATTCCGAACTGGTGGCGGAAGAGTTTGACGAGCGCAACGATGCGGTCAAGACATTCCTGCACATGGCCATCTCCGAGTGCCGCCGCCTGGGCAAGTACGCCGGCATCTGCGGCCAGGCGCCCTCGGATTACCCGGAACTGGCCGAGTGGCTGATGGAAGAGGGTATCGAAAGTATTTCCCTCAACCCCGACACCGTGGTGGAGACCTGGCTGTATCTCAACGAACACAGGAAGTAGCCAGGCTGCACATGCGTACCGCGTTTCTCGTCTCGGACCATACCGGCATTACGGTGGACACCCTGGCCCACAGCCTGTTGAGCCAGTTTCCCGGTATCGAGATCCGTCGTGAGAACCATTCCTTCGTAACCAGCGAAGCGGAGGTAGACAGGGTGGTTGAGGACATTGATGCGGCAGCGCGCGATGGCGAAACCCCCCTGGTTTTTTGTACCCTCGTCGATCCCGCCCTGCGCGAGCGGGTCCACCGCAGCGCCGGGATCTGCGTCGATGTGTTTGACAGCTTTCTGCCCACATTGGAGCGGGCGCTGGGTGTGACGGCCAGCTCGGCGGTGGGACTTCTTCATGGGGTGGGCAATGACCAGGGTTACCAGGCGCGGCTGGAGGCCATTGACTACGCCATGGGTCACGATGACGGCACCGTTACCCGCGACTACGACCGCGCCGACGTAATCCTTGTTGGTGTTTCCCGTACCGGAAAGACGCCGACATCGCTGTATCTGGCGATGCAGTTTGGCATCAAGGCGGCCAACTATCCCTTGACGGAAGAGGACTTTGGCATTGAAGGTGTGCCGGAGGCGCTGCACGGGGTGAAGTCGCATCTGTTTGGACTGACGACGGACGCGGATCGCCTGCAGCGCATTCGACAGCAGCGCCGACCGGGCGGAACGTACTCGTCGCTGGCGCAATGTCAGCACGAGGTACGCGAGGCGGAAGCCCTGTTCCGCCGCGCGAACATACCGAGCCTCAATACCGCGGGTATGTCGATCGAGGAGATCGCGACCGCGGTGGTGGCGCGGGTCGGCCTGCGCCGCAACTGGCGCGAATGAAAATGAACAGGTGCCCCGCAACCGAAGGCTAGTCGACCTTGATGCTGTGGCGCTTTGCCTTCTCGACCTTGGGAATGGTCAGCTCCAGCATCCCATCCTGGAAATTCGCCTTGGCCTTTGCACCGTCGACGGTTGCCGGCAATGCGACCGTGCGACTGAACGAACCGCTGGAAATCTCACGCCGATAGTAGTCGCCCTTTTCTTCCTTGGTCTCCTTGCGCGTTTCGCCCTTGATGGTGACGCTGTCTTCGCCGACGGAGATGTCGAGATCCTTCTTGTCCACGCCGGGAACCTCGGCCTTGACCACGACGTCGTTCTCGCGGTCGACGACATCGATGCTCGGCACTTTCACATCCGGCAGCTCCATCTCGGGGAAGCTCGGCCACTCGAAACGCCAGGGGCGCATCCAGCCGCGGCGGAAGAACCGGTTCATCATCCGGTCCATCTCGTCGAACGGCGTCACGGTACGCGCGGGTGTCGTCTGTACTTCCTTCTTGCCTTGTTCTGCCATCTTGTACCTCCTTTCCGGTGCACAGCCAGCGGACTTCGCGTCACGCGGTCCGGTGCAAATGGTTGGGCACAGGAAAAATACGTCCGACACACGGTACGGGCATTGACGTGCATCAATCCGGCTGGGTACGTTAAATCCTGGAAAAACAAAACGGCCGCCACAGGGGCGACCGTTTCATTTGCTTGGTGGAGGCGGCGGGAATCGAACCCGCGTCCGCAAGCCCTCTGCCATCCGGTTCTACATGCATAGTCTGTCTATGAATTCACCCGCTGTTTCCAGACAGACAGGGAAAGCAGAAGGCTGAGCCTGCTTGGATTTAACGCCACCCCAACAGGCACGGAGTGACGCGGTCCTGCGTTCGATGACCCCCAAGACCCAAGCCCACAGGCAAGCCCGGAAGGAGGTCTAGCGGGTTTTAGGCCGCCAGAGCGTAGTTGTCGTCGTTGGCAACTATCAGTTTGCAGCTGGATTAACGAGGAAATCTGCACCTCGGCATGCCCCGAAGGTTTCGCGACCCACGTCGAAGCCGTGTCGCCCCCCGATTCGGACTGTTGAGACCGTTCCCGGCACCCAACGTTCCCTAATATAGGGTCTGACCGGGGACGGAACAAGGATTGCGCCCCTAGCGCCCGTGTTTCAGGGCACGTTCCGCTTCCCGCGCCCGTTCCCGTTCCTTGATGGTGGCCCGTTTGTCAGCCTTTTGCTTGCCCTTGGCCAGACCCACGTCCAGCTTGGCCCGCCCAAATTTCCAGTACAGGCGTAGCGGAACCAGGGTATAGCCCTTGCGCTCCACGGCGCCGATCAGCTTGCTGATTTCCTCGCGGTGCAGGAGCAGTTTGCGCGTACGGGTCGGGTCTGCCTGTATGTGAGTCGAGGCGGAAGCCAGGGGCGAGATGTGGGCGCCCAGCAGGTAGACCTCGCCGTTGCGCACGATGACGTAGCTCTCCTTGAGCTGGGCACGACCGGCGCGCAGACTCTTGACCTCCCAGCCTTCCAGGGCGATCCCGGCCTCGAAATGCTCCTCGATGAAGTAGTCGTGCCGCGCTTTGCGGTTCTCGGCAATGGTTGCCGAGGGAGTCTTTTCTTTGCTCGCCACGGTCAGATGTGCTCCCGGATAAGGGGCGGATTCAAACATACCGGGCCTGGCTTCACAACGCCCGCACGACGCAGGTCGGGGCGTGCCGGCCTATGGTGTATCATTCTATTGAAAAGGATTACTCCTACCACGTACCGATGGCAAAGAAGAAAACCACGGCGCCAAAGACTGCCAGAGCCTCCAGGACACCGAAGCCCACCAATCGCCGCGCGACGGATGTGGTGCACGGAACCTGGAGCAGCGGCCCTGTCTTCGTACTCGCCGTGACCGGAGCCGCTATTGGTCTGAACAGTTTCTGGCAGTTTCCCTATCTTGCGGTGCACAACGGCGGGACGCTTTTCCTGCTCGCGTTCACCGCCGCCTTGCTTTTCATCGCGGTTCCATTGCTCATGGCCGAGATTGTCATTGGCCGGCGCGCGGGAAAGCTGCCGACGGCGGCGGTGCGCTATCTCGTGGCGCAGGACGGCATGGATCCTCTGTGGATGTGGCTGGGCTGGATCGTACCGGTTGCCGGCTTTCTGGTGTTCCTCTACCTCTGTGTGATCGGTAGCTGGACCTGGGCCTATGCCTTGCGCGCGGCGGTCGGCGCATTCGATGGAAAAACTCTGGATGGCACCCTGAGCATGTTCTTTTCCTTTACCAGCGATCCGGAGAAGCAACTCTTCTGGCACGCGGCCTTTGTCGCAAGCACGATCGCGGCGGTGGGTCGCGGTGTGAACCTTGGTCTCGAGCCGGCCATTCGGGTCGGCGTTCCCCTGTTGCTGGGTGCAATCGTGATACTCGCCGTGTACGGCAGCATTGCCGGCGATGGTACGCAGGCAATTTCCACCCTGTTTCAATTCAGTCCGGAGTTGTTCGACTACAAGAGCATACTGGTAGCGGCAAGTGAAGCCCTGTTCTGTACCGGTATCGGGGTCAGCGCAGTCATGGCCTATGGATCCTATCTGAAGCCGGGGGTGTCGATCACTGCTTCGTCTTTCGCCATTTCGGTTCTGATCCTGGTGGTTTCGCTGCTGGCGTCCATTTTTGTGCTGTCGGTCCTGCTGGCCACGGGCCAACAGGCGATGCCCGGACCTACCTTGCTGTTTCAGGCCCTGCCGTACGCGCTTGCCCGGCTTGCGGGTGGGTCCATTGTCGGCACCATGGTCTATGCAACCATTGGCCTGGCAGCCTGGCTGTCCGCGATCGCCCTGATCGATGCCGCGGTCGGCTGGCTACGCACGCGTAGCGGTTTGTCCCATTTTCGGGCCACCCTGGTGGTGGCTCTAATGGGGTGGTTCCTGGGGGTTATCGCCATACTGTCGTTCAACTACTGGGCATTCTCGTTCCGGCTTCTCGGGGTTGAGAAGCGCCTGGGCATTTTCGACATGGTGCAAATGGTTACGTCCAATATCCTGATCCCGCTCAGCGCATTGTTGGCAGCACTTTTTGTCAGCTGGGGGCTGAACACGATTGCCGTGCGCAAGGAGATGGATATGCGTTGGCCGGTCGCCTTCCGTGCATGGCTGTATTTGAATCGAAGCGTGATTCCGTTGGCCATGTTCGCGCTGATCTTCTTTATCTTCCGCCTGTATCGATGACCACAATCAGTCGTTCTGCCATTGTTCCCCACAGCGCTGGCGAAATGTTCGCCCTGGTCGCGGATATCGAGTCCTATCCGCAGTTCCTTCCCTGGTGTGGCGGTGCGCGTGTGACTTCGTCCACTGCCGAAGAAGTCGTTGCCAGCATCGAGATTGCATACAAGGGGATCCGCAAGAGTTTCACTACGCGCAATCGGCTGCAGGCGGAGAAGACCATGGAAATGCATCTGGTTGAAGGCCCCTTCCGGCAGCTCCAGGGCTTTTGGAAATTTCAGCCACTGGACGAGGGGTCCTGCAGGGTGTCACTGGATCTTGAATTCGAGTTCTCCAATGCCCTGGTCGGTATGGCCATTGGAGGGGTATTCCGTGATATCGCCGGGACGCTGGTGGACAGTTTCTGCGAACGCGCGCGCCAGAAATACGGGGAGGGCTGAGGTCGTGCGGGTGGAAGTTGCGTACGGGGGCAAGGAGGAGACCTTTCAGCAAGAGCTGGAAGTCGCGCCCGATGCCACGGTGGAGCAGGCGATCCGCGCATCCGGTGTGCTCGCCCGCTTTCCGGAAATCGATTTGCAGCACTGTCGCGTCGGCGTCTTCAGCGAGCGGCGGGAGTTGCAGGATCGACTGCGGCCCGGCGACCGTGTGGAGATCTATCGGCCGCTGATGATCGATCCCAAGGAAGCCCGGCGTATCCGGGCGCGGACCAGGGGTAGGCGTTAGCCCTTGTCTGTTAGCACGGTTTTTTCCGACGGGACCCCGGTCTGTTCGATCCTTGCCACCTTGTCTCCCTCGAAGTGAATGATGACGTGTTCGCGGATACTCGTCCCTTTTTCGGAGTTCGCCTTGAAGCGATAGTAGTAGTCCCAGCGATCCTTGTGGAAAGGGTCGCTGATCAGCGGAGTCCCGAGCACAAAGCGGACCTGATTGCGGGTCATGCCGATCTTGACTTCCTTTATGGTCTCGGTGGTAACGAGGTTGCCCTGGCGCACCCCGGGTACGTAGAGCGAGAAGCAGGCGGTCTGGGACAAGGCGAGCGTCGCCAGGATGACGATTGAGGGACGCATTTGGGGATTCCGGCCGGGTGATTTACACTGCCGGCACTATACCGCAAGCGCCCCCGCGCGAATAGGTGTCGCCGCCGGCATCGAGGATCGACCATGAAGAACAGCACCGATTTGCGCAACGCGGGGCTCAAGGCCACGATTCCCCGCCTCAAGATCCTAGGAATCCTCGAGCAGTCCACGGCGCGTCACATGACCGCCGAGGATAACAAGGCACTGCTGGATGCGGGCGAGGAGATCGGACTTGCCACGGTCTATCGCGTTCTTACCCAGTTTCAGGCAGCGGGCCTCGTCATTCGGCACAATTTCGAGGGCGGTCGATCGGTATTCGAACTTGACCCGGGAACCCACCATGATCATATGGTTTGTCTCGAATGCGGCCGGGTCTTTGAATTCGTCGATCCGGAGATCGAGGCGAGGCAGAAGCAGGTGGCGGAACAGGCTGATTTCGTCATCGACGATCACGCACTCTATATATACGGAGTGTGTCGCGGCATGCGTGAAAACGGCGTTTGCTCCAAGAAGCGTTGACGCCTACCAGAGGTCCAGAAGTACCGCCGTTTCGTCGCAATTGTTGAACTTGTAGCACTTCACGCAGATTCCCCACACTTTTTCCGGCAGGGTTTCCTTTGCCACGGTGCGAAAACCCATTGCATGGAAGAAATTCGGCACGTAGGTCAGGGCCATCACACGGCGCAATCCGATCTGGCGCGCCTCGTCGATGATGCGGGCTACAAGCCGACGGCCCAGTCCGCGTTGCTTGTGCTCTTCTGTCACGACCAGACTGCGGATCTCGCCCAGGTCTTCCGTGAAGATTTCCAGCGCGCCACACGCGACGAGGCCGCCGTCCAGTTCGATGACAAAGAAATCGCGAAGGTGTCGATACAGTTCACTGAAGGGGCGCGGCAGCACGTTTCCCATGTTGGCGTAGGTGTCCAGCAGATCGTGAATCTGCGGCACATCGGTAATCGCTGCCGGGCGGATAATCGGAATCCGGCCATGAAACGGATCCGTTTCTGCATCCGTTCCGACTTCCAGTTCAATCATGCGTGCAATCTCCTGTACCCGCTCGGCCTCGCCCAGGGGGTAGAGTCGGGTCATGGTCTCACCGTCGGCAGTTTCCTTGGCCACCTGCAGGTGTTGATTGCCCTGGGCCGCCACCTGTGCCTGATGGGTGATGCACAGAACCTGGCGCGAGCGACCGAGGTCACGCAATTGCTGGCCGACGATCTCCGCCACGCGCCCGCCGATACCGACATCGACCTCGTCGAAGATCAGGGTAGGCACGCGGCCTACACCGGCGATGATCACTTGCAGCGCGAGGCTGATGCGCGACAGTTCGCCTCCGGAGGCAACCTTGCTCAGGGGCAGCAGGGGCTGGCCCGGATTGGCGCTGACCTGGAATTCGATCCGCTCCTGGCCGGTGCTGCTGAACTCACCGTCGGGCAAGGCGGTGAGTGTGACGGCGAACGTGCCACCCGGCATGCCCAGATCCTGGCCGACGTGCGTGTGACCGTAAGCTCCGTGGCCAGTGCAACGTAGGCCTGGCGTTCGGTTTCGATGCTGGCTTCCAGTTTTGACAGATTGACGTCGAAGTCCTCGATATCCGTCAGTTCCGTCTGCAGGCGCGCCAGGATCGCGGGTAGTTCCTCGGCGTCCACGCGGTGCTTGCGCGCAAGATCGGAGATGGCTGCCAGTCGTTGGTCCAGCCAGGAGAGTCGCTCCGGGTCCAGTTCCAGGCGGTCGCTGTAGTTGTGCAGGGCGGATGCGGCCTCGTCCACCTGAATGGCTGCCTCGTTGAGCAGGTTCAGTACCTCGCCCAGGCGGCCGTCATGTTGCACCAGGCCCTCCAGCCGCTGCACCATAGTCCCGAGTCGGTTGGAAATCGCACCTTCATCGCTGTCGTACAGTTCATGGGCGATGGCCTGCACGCCCTCCAGCAGTTCCGCCCCGTTGGCCAGGCGCGAGTGCTCTTCCTCGATGGACGCGAGCTCACCGGGCTGCAGATCCAGCGCCTCCAGTTCCGAGACCTGGTAGCGAAGCAACTCGATGCGTGCGCTGCGGTCCTCGGCCTGCGCCTTGAGGGTATGCAGGCGTTCGCGCAGGGCGTTCCACTCGCGGTAGTGTGCACCGACGCGCTCGACGGTCTCGCTGATCCCGGCGTAGTCGTCCAGGACCTGGCGCTGGTTGTCGCGCTTGAGCAGGGATTGGTGCTCGTGCTGCCCGTGGATGTCGACGAGAAAGTCACCCAACTCGCGAAGCATCTGCATCGATGCCGGGCGACCATTGATGAAGCCCTTGGTCGGACGGTCCGCCTCGATCAGTCTGCGTACTACGCACTCACCATCGGCGAACAGGTCCTGTTCCTGCAGCCATCGCGCCGCATCCTGTTCCGGTTTCAGGTCGAACGCGGCGGAGATCTCGGTGCGCTTGCATCCGTGACGGATCACGCTGTTGTCCGCCCGCTGGCCGAGAACCAGCGCAAGGGCGTCGATGAGTACCGATTTGCCGGCGCCGGTTTCTCCGGTGAGCACCGTCAGGCCTGCATCCAGATCCAGTTCCAGGGTGTGGATGATGGTGAAGTCGCGAATGTAGAGATGACTCAGCATACGGTCAGAACAACTCGCCCCAGCGCAGCTTGGCCCGCAATACCTCGTAGTGGCTGCGTCCGCTCGGGTGGATCAAATGGACCGGATGCGGTGAGCGACGTACGTATACGCGATCGTTGGCCTCGAGCGGGTACATTTCCTGGCCGTCGAACGTGGCGGCGGTATGCTGCTCGACGACGCCGGTCACGACCAGTTCCACTACGCAGTCGCTGCCCACGACGATGGGCCGGTTACTCAGAGTGTGCGGACAGATCGGGACCAGGACCATGGCAGGCAGGTCCGGCGAAAGGATCGGTCCCCCGGCGGACAGTGCATAGGCGGTGGAGCCGGTGGGTGTGGCGACGATGATGCCGTCGCCGCGCATGCTGTGCACGAACTCGCCGTCCTGGTAGACCTCCAGTTCGATCATACGCGACAACTCGCCCTTGCCAATGATGACATCATTCAGCGCATTGGCGGTGTGCACGATGCGCCCGTTGCGCATGATTTCGGTATAGAGCATGAATCGCTCTTCAATCTCGTACTCACCGCCGAGGATCTTTTCGATCTCCGGCAACATATGTTCTGCCGGGATGTCAGTCAGGAAGCCAAGCCGGCCCATGTTCACGCCCACCAGCGGTACCTCGGCCTCTGCCAATCTGCGGGCCACGTTGAGCAGGGTCCCGTCGCCGCCGATGACGATGGCCAGATCGATGTGTTTGCCGATTTCAGGCAGCGCTTTGGCCGGCCCCACATTTTTGTCCAGTCGTTCGGCCGTGGAGGCCTCGACGATGGTCGACATTCCCCGTTCCTGCAGCCAATGGGCGAGCTGAATGATATCCGTTCCCACGCTGTGGTCGGCGTACTTTCCGAACAAACCGATTGTTTTTATATTCCGAGCCATTAGCCATGAATTCCATGAAATACTCGCTAGCATGCACGTTGCCGGCGCCCAATGCGACTGCCCGGGCCGAAACGGCTTGCAGGCGGGCCTGTCAGCAATCATATTATATTGGCAAAGTCTGATTCGAGAGCATTCTGTACCGTACCGATATGTCGACCCCGCTTTCCGACCGTGCCGAAGTCCTTTTGCGTACCCTCGTGGAGTCCTATATCGAGGAGGGTCAGCCCCAGGGGTCGCGTACCCTGGCGCGCCGCTCCGGCCTGGACCTGAGTCCCGCCACCATCCGCGGCATCCTTGCCGACCTCGAGGACCTCGGTTTGGTGGTGTCGCCCCATACCTCGGCCGGGCGGGTGCCCACCCAGGCCGGCTACCGTATGTTCGTCGATTCCCTGGTGACCGTGAGTCCCCCGGGACGTCGGGCGGTGCGGGCTATGGAGAACGAACTGCACGAACGCCAAGACCCCCAGGGCATCGCCGAGACGGCTTCCGGGCTGCTGTCGCAGGTAACCAGCCTTGCGAGCGTGGTGATGTTGCCGCGGCGGGAGGCGGACACGGCAATCCAGCAAATCGAATTCATCCATCTGTCCAACCGTCGGGTGCTGGTCATTCTGGTGACCGACGATGGGCAGGTGCGCAACCGCGTGATCCGTGCCGAGCGTGACTATTCGCCCGCGGAACTGGTGGAGGCGGCCAATTGCTTCAATGCCTCGTATGCCGGCAAGTCCCTGCGCCAGGTGAAAGAGAGCCTGTTGAGCGAGATCGAGCAGGACAGCCAGACCGTCCAGCGCATCATGCGTCTGGCCACGGAAATGACGCGTCAGGTGCTGGCCGAAGATGCGGACGACGGCGATGTCCTTGTGCGGGGAGAGTCCAATCTGCTGGAAATCCCGGAGTTGGCCGACCTCGGCAAGCTGCGGCGGCTGTTCGATGCCTTCGCCACCAAGCGCGATTTGCTTCACCTGCTAGACCGCAGCCTGCGCGCGGGCCGCATCAATATCTTCATCGGCAGCGAATCCGGCTACCTGGCACTGGAGGAGTGCAGCGTAGTAACCGCGCCCTATATGCACGGGGACCGTGTCGTCGGCACGCTCGGCGTGGTGGGACCAACCCGTATGCCATATCACCGCGTCATACCCATCGTCGAGCTCACCGCCCGACTGGTTAGCAGCGCCCTCAACCCTGATCCGGACTAGTCTTCCCGTCTCTTGCCTTGAAAGCCGTGGGGCCTGTCCCCATACTGCACACGGTTTTTGAGGAATTCAGCAGCGAGAACAAGATGACCGAGGACAAGAAACCAGACGAATCGACCGTAGCCGGCGAGACCGATTCCGTACCGGAAACCGCCGCCGCGGAGGAAGGCGCCACGCTGGAGCAGCAGCTGGAGGCTGCCCGCGCCGAGGCAGCGGAGAATCTGGACAAGTTCCTGCGCGCCAGCGCCGAATCCGAGAATGTGCGTCGGCGTGCACAGATCGATGTCGAGAACGCGCGCAAGTACGGGATTGAGCGCTTCGCCACCGAGTTGCTGGCGGTCCGCGACAGCCTGGACCTGGCGTTGCAGGTGGACCTGCAGGAAGCGGGCGAGGCCCTCAAGAAGATGCACGAGGGCATCGAACTGACCCTGCGCCAGCTGGACACTGTGTTCCAGCGTTTTTCCATCAGCCCCATTGATCCGGCGGGCGAGAAATTCGACCCCGAGAAACACCAGGCCATGAGCATGGTCGAGACCGACGAGCTGGAGCCCAATCACATTGTGACCGTGGTGCAGAAAGGCTATCTGCTGCACGACCGCCTGCTGCGGCCGGCCATGGTGATCGTGGCGAAGGCGAAAACGGCAACAGAGGGCGAAAATCAGGCTTGAAATGGCCAACCCCGGCCCCATTCTGGCTGATATTGACGAATTTTCTGGATTTTTTTGAGATTACGGGCAGGAGACTTAGATCATGGCGAAAATCATCGGTATCGACCTGGGGACCACGAATTCCTGTGTCGCCATCATGGAGAACGGCAAGACCCGGGTGATCGAGAACAGCGAGGGTGATCGCACGACCCCTTCGGTGGTCGCATTCACCGACGACGGCGAAGTGCTGGTAGGGCAGTCGGCCAAGCGCCAGGCGGTCACCAACCCCACGAACACAGTATTTGCATCCAAGCGTCTGATCGGACGCAAGTTCGACGAGGACCTGGTTCAGCGCGACATCCCGCTGATGCCGTACAAGATCGTCAAGGCGAAGAACGGCGATGCCTGGGTCGAGGTCAACGGCAAGGAAATGGCACCGCCGGAAATCTCCGCGCGCGTGCTGCAGAAGATGAAGAAGACGGCGGAAGACTATCTCGGTGAGGAAGTCACCGAGGCGGTCGTGACCGTGCCGGCGTACTTTAACGATTCCCAGCGCCAGGCAACCAAGGACGCGGGCAAGATCGCGGGCCTGGACGTCAAGCGCATCATCAATGAGCCCACCGCCGCGGCCCTGGCCTTCGGTCTGGACAAGAAGGAAGGCGATCGCAAGGTTGCGGTCTACGACCTTGGCGGTGGCACGTTTGATATCTCCATCATCGAGATCGCGGATGTCGACGGCGAGCACCAGTTCGAGGTGCTGGCCACCAACGGCGATACCTTTCTCGGTGGTGAGGACTTCGATCGCCGGCTGATCGATTATCTGGCGGACGAATTCAAGAAGGACAGCGGCGTGGATCTGAAGAACGATCCCCTGGCCCTGCAGCGTCTGAAAGAGGCGGCGGAAAAGGCCAAGATCGAACTGTCGTCCAGCCAGCAGACGGAAGTGAACCTGCCGTACATCACGGCCGATGCCAGTGGCCCCAAGCACCTGAACATCAAGGTCACGCGCGCCAAGCTGGAATCCCTGGTGGAAGAGCTGGTCACGCGTTCCATCGAGCCGTGCAAGGTTGCGATCAAGGATGCCGGCCTGAAGGCCAGCGACATCAACGACGTTATTCTTGTCGGCGGTCAGACGCGTATGCCCAAGGTGCAGGAAGCGGTGAAGAATTTCTTCGGCAAGGATCCGCGCAAGGACGTCAATCCGGACGAGGCCGTGGCCATTGGTGCCGCTGTTCAGGGCGGTGTGCTGGGTGGTGCGGTGAAGGACGTGCTGCTTCTGGACGTGACCCCGCTGTCCCTGGGCATCGAGACCCTGGGTGGCGTCATGACCAAGCTGATCCAGAAGAACACCACGATTCCGACCAAGGCCTCGCAGGTCTTCTCCACCGCCGACGACAATCAGACGGCGGTGACGGTGCACGTCCTGCAGGGCGAGCGCGAAATGGCCTCGGGCAACAAGTCCCTGGGCCGCTTCGATCTGAGCGACATCCCGCCGGCTCCGCGCGGCGTGCCGCAGGTGGAAGTGACCTTCGACATCGATGCCAATGGAATCATGCACGTGTCTGCCAAGGACAAGGCCACGGGCAAGGAGAACAAGATCGTCATCAAGTCCAGCTCCGGCCTGTCAGACGAGGAAATCGATCGCATGGTCCAGGATGCCGAGGCCCACGCCGATGAGGACCGCAAGGCGCGGGAACTGGTCGAGGCCCGCAACCAGGCCGAAGCCCTGATCCATGGCGTGAAGAAGTCCATGGGTGAAATGGGCGACAAGCTGGACAAGGCCGAGAAGGAAAAGATCGAGACTGCCATCACGGATCTGGAAGCCGCCTTGCAGGAAGGCGACAAGGAAAAGATCGAGTCCGGTACCCAGACCCTGTCCGAGGCGAGCCACAAGCTGGCCGAGCAGATGTACTCCCAGGCCGAAGGCGCCGAGGCGGCATCGGGCGAGGGAGCAACCGGTGAGGAAGCCAAGTCCGGGGACAAGGACGAGGTGGTCGATGCCGAGTTCGAGGAAGTGAAGGACGAGAAGAGCAAGGACTAGACCAGGCAACGAAGGCACAGGGGCACGGAAGGGGTACGCGGTCAGGCGCGTGCGTCGCCGGGCCCCTGTCTTTGTAGGAACACGGGACTGATTCAGGGCGGCGAGCGGTATGTCAAAGCGAGATTACTATGAAGTGTTGGGCGTCAGCCGCAACGTCTCGGACGACGAACTGAAAAAGGCCTATCGCAAGCTCGCGATGAAATACCATCCGGACCGCAATCCGGACGACACGGAAGCGGAGTCGAAATTCAAGGAAGTCAAGGAAGCCTACGACGTACTTTCCGATGCGCAGAAGCGTGCCGCCTATGACCAGTTCGGTCATGCCGGAGTGGATCCCAGCGCCGGTGCGGCCGGCGCCGGCTTTGGCGGTGGTTTCGGTGGCGGCGCCAGTTTCTCCGACATCTTCGGCGACGTGTTCGGCGATATTTTCGGTGGCGGCGCCCGGGGCGGTGGACCCCAGGCCTATCGCGGTGCCGACCTGCGCTACAACCTGGAGCTGAGCCTCGAAGATGCAGTGGCCGGGACCGAGGTACGCATCCGCGTACCCACCACCGTGACCTGCGAGACCTGCGGTGGCAGCGGCGCCCGTCCGGGTACCAGTGCAAGCACCTGTTCCACCTGCGGTGGTCATGGCCAGGTTCGCATGCAGCAGGGATTCTTCTCCGTCCAGCAGACCTGTCCCAATTGTCACGGCAGCGGCAAGGTGATCGACCAGCCCTGCGCGGACTGTCATGGTGCCGGCCGCGTGCGCGACACCAAGACCCTTTCCGTAAAGGTCCCCGCCGGCGTCGACGAAGGCGACCAGATCCGCCTGGCCGGCGAGGGCGAGGCCGGGGAACAGGGTGCGCCAGCCGGTGATCTGTATGTGCGCGTGCGCCTGAAGCCTCACGATATCTTCCGGCGGGAGGAAGACGACCTTTATTGCGAGATGCCGGTCGCCTTCGTCACCGCGGCCCTGGGCGGCGAACTCACGGTGCCGACCCTGGGTGGACGGGCATCCATCAAGATTCCCGCCGGTACCCAGAGCGAGAAGTTGTTCCGACTTCGCGGCAAGGGCGTGCGCAATGTGCGCAGTGGCCATGTCGGCGATCTGTACTGCCGCGTTTCAGTGGAGACCCCGGTTAACCTGACTACCGAGCAAAAGGAAATGCTGGAAAAGCTGGATGAGTCCCTGAAGGAAGGGGGGTCCCGTCATAGCCCTCGAGAGCAATCGTGGCTGGACAAGATCAAGGGACTGTTCAGCTGAGTTAACTGACGGGACGCGAGCAACGCACGACGGTCCCATCCCCGCTGCGCGGGGCCCCCGGTCCCTGTGCGCACTCGCCCCGCCGTCGTCCACGCGAACAGTCATGGCTGGACAAGATCAAGGGACTGTTCAGCTGAGTTCACTGACGGGAAGGCCGCTCTCGGCCGTCCCTGGCCTCCGCGGCACTAGCGCGTCCTGTACGTCGCGAGTAACGCGCGACGGTCCCATCCCCGCTGCGCGCCTAGCTAGTCGCCCATTCTTACAATATTGAATTCCAGCACCTTGTCGTTTCCGGCGAGGACTTCCGCCAGTCGCCGGTAGTTGTCCCGATCGCGCGTGCGCAGCGTCAGGTGGTACTCGAATGTCTCACCGCTGTTTTGCAGGTGATAACTTGGGCGGGAAGACGCAAAACCCTGATTCCGGATCAGCTCCAGCAGTTGGGTCTCATTGATAACACTCTTGCCCGGCATGCGCAGCTGCAGTCGACCGTAGTGAAGGCTTGGTACCGTGGACTCGATTAAGCGGAATGCCGAGAGCGTGCCCAGGGTCAGGAGCACGCCCATGATGGCGGCAAAGTAGAAACCGATTCCAATCAGAATTCCGATTGTCGCCGTGATCCAGATGGATGCAGCCGTGGTCAGACCGCGCACGCTCATCCGTTCCTTGACGATGACTCCTGCACCGAGAAAACCGATGCCCGTCATAATGCCCTGGGCCATGCGCGTCGGGTCGATGCGCACCACCTGGATGGGTAGCGCCGGCAGCAGTTCCAGTTGGTACACCGTTACCAGCATGAGCAGGCTGGATGCCATGCAGACCAGGGTGTGGGTGCGGAACCCGGCAGGCCGACCGTTGTAGGTACGTTCCAGGCCGATGATCCCGCCGGCCACAAGGGCTGCCAACAAATGCAGGATAACGATCGAATAGCCGTACATGGATTCGTGTCGCTTCAGTCCTTGGTAATCGCTACCAACATCGCAGGCGGGTGGCAAAAGATCAAGAGTCCCCGCAGTCCCGTGGCGCCATGCTGGCAAAACCTTTATCCTGTGTTTTCTCTTTGTCTGGACAGATTCCGAAAGGCAGATAGATGGTAGATATCGCCGTGACCGGTGCCGCCGGACGCATGGGGCGCACCCTCGTGGAGGCCTGCACCCTGAGCGAAGGCCTGCGCCTGACCCTCGCCATGGAACGGCCGGGGAGTCCCGCCGTGGGCCAGGACGCGGGCGAGGCCTCGGGTCTGGGGCGCCTCGACGTGCCCATTCGCAGCGGCTGGGACAGCTCCGACTTCGATGTACTGGTGGATTTCACCCGCCCGGATGTCACTCTGGACAACCTGAACCAGTGTCACAAGATGGGCAAGGCCATTGTCATCGGTACCACAGGCTTCGATGATGCCGGTCGGCAAAAGATTGCCGATACGGCGCGCGAGATCCCGGTCGTGTTTGCCCCGAACATGAGTGCCGGCGTAAATGTGTGCCTACGACTGCTGGACCTGGCGGCGCGCGCCCTCGGGGACGATGTGGATATCGAGATCGTCGAGGCCCATCACCGCCACAAGGTGGATGCGCCCTCGGGGACGGCTCTGCGTATGGGTGAGGTTGTGGCCGGGGCCCTGGGCCGGGACCTGCAACAGTGCGCGATCTACGGCCGCGAGGGCATCACCGGCGAGCGGGATCGCCAGACCATCGGATTTTCCACCATCCGCGGCGGCGACATCGTCGGCGACCATACGGTGATCTTTGCCGGCGACGGTGAGCGCGTGGAAATCACCCATAAGGCCTCCAGCCGAATGACCTTTGCCACCGGCGCCATGCGCGCCGCGCGCTGGCTCTTTGGCCGCGAGGCCGGGCTCTATGACATGCAAGACGTGCTCGGCCTTCGTTGATTTCTGCCGGGGCGCGTGCGCACAGGGAGCAGGGGCCCCGCGCGGCGGGGATGTGACCGTCGTGCGTCACGCGCGTCCCGGCAATGAACTAAGCCGAAAGGGCCCTTGATCTGGTCGAGCCAGGACGGTTTTGCGTTCGTTGCTTTTGGCGGGACCCTCACGTAACATTCGGTTCCAATCTGAGGCGACCGGTTTTGGTCAGCCACGATCTATCCAAGACGGGAGTCGCCACGGCAGCTCCCGTTTTTGTATGCCCACGGAACGCGCTAGAGCCCGGAGAATCGCAACGTGGCGGCACCCGCCCTGCTGATATTGGAAGATGGTTCCCTGTTTCACGGGGTTTCCATCGGTATTTCCGGGCAGGCAGTAGGTGAGGTGGTTTTCAACACCGCCATGACGGGTTACCAGGAAATCCTCAGCGACCCGTCCTACGCCCGCCAGATCGTCACCCTGACCTATCCCCACATCGGCAACGTCGGCGCCAACCCCGAAGACATGGAGTCGAAAAAGACCTATGCCACGGGACTGGTGATCCGGGACCTTCCAGCCCGGGTGAGCAATTGGCGCGCGCGCCAGGGGCTGAGCGAATTTCTGCGCGCCCAGAAGGTGGTGGGTATCGCAGGCCTGGATACCCGCCGGCTCACACGTTTGTTACGCGAAAAGGGTGCCCAGAACGGCTGCATCGTCGCCGCCAGGGACGGTGGCAAGATCGACCGCAAGGCGGCCCTGGAGGCAGCGCGCAAGTTTCCGGGCCTCAAGGGCCTGGATCTGGCCAAGGCGGTCACCACGAAAGAAACCTATGACTGGTCCGAGGGCGAATGGTCCCTGGGCCAGGGTTACGAGGCCGCCCCTGCCGGGAGTTATTCCGTGGTGGCGTACGACTTTGGAGTGAAGAAGAACATCCTGCGCATGTTGGCGGCGCGTGGCTGTAAGGTCACCGTGGTGCCGGCGACCACGCCCGCGTCCGAGGTGCTCGCGCTGAATCCTGACGGCGTGTTTTTGTCCAACGGTCCCGGCGATCCGGAGCCCTGCGATTACGCAATTCAGGCGATTGGCGAGATCATTGATACAGGCCTGCCCGTGTTCGGTATTTGCCTGGGGCATCAACTACTGGGGCTGGCCTCCGGCGCCCGTACCATGAAGATGAAATTCGGGCACCATGGTGCCAATCACCCGGTGCAGGAACTGTCTTCCGGCCGCGTATTGATCACCAGCCAGAATCACGGCTTCGCCATCGACGAGGACCAGCTGCCGGACAAGCTGGAGGTGACCCACCGTTCCCTGTTCGATGGTTCCATCCAGGGAATCGCCCGTCGCGACCGGCCGGCGTTTTCCTTCCAGGGTCATCCCGAGGCCAGCCCGGGACCCCACGATGTCGCCGGCCTGTTCGACCAATTCGTCGAACTCATGTCTGCAGGGGGCAAGGACTGACCCATGCCCAGGCGCGAAGACATCCAAAGCATCCTGATTATCGGCGCGGGTCCCATCGTCATCGGTCAGGGTTGCGAATTCGATTATTCCGGGGCCCAGGCATGCAAGGCGCTCAAGGAAGAGGGCTACCGCGTGGTGCTGATCAATTCCAATCCCGCCACCATCATGACCGATCCGGAAATGGCCGACGCCACCTATATCGAGCCCATACACTGGCGCACCGTCGCGCGCATCATCGAGCAGGAGCGGCCGGATGCCTTGTTGCCCACCATGGGTGGTCAGACGGCGCTGAACTGTGCCCTTGATCTGGAGCGCGAAGGTGTACTGGAAAAATTCGGCGTACAGATGATCGGCGCCACCAAGGAAGCTATCGACAAGGCCGAGGACCGGGAGCTGTTCCGCGAGGCCATGGCGCGCATCGGTCTGGAAACCGTGCGCGGCGCGGTGGCCCATAGCCTGGAAGAGGCCTTGCAGGTACAGGCCATGGTGGGATTTCCCGCCATCATCCGGCCGTCCTTCACACTCGGCGGCACCGGTGGCGGAGTCGCGTACAACCGCGACGAGTTTGTGGAGATCTGCGAGCGTGGCCTCGATGCCTCGCCCACGCGTGAGCTGTTAATCGAGGAATCGATTCTCGGCTGGAAGGAATACGAGATGGAGGTCGTGCGCGACCGAAATGACAACTGCATCATCGTTTGTTCCATTGAAAACTTCGATCCCATGGGTGTGCACACCGGTGATTCCATCACCGTGGCGCCGGCACAGACCCTTACGGACAAGGAGTACCAGATCATGCGCGACGCCAGCATTGCAGTGTTGCGCGAGATTGGCGTCGATACCGGCGGTTCCAATGTACAGTTCGCCGTCGACCCCAATACGGGCCGCATGATCATCATCGAGATGAATCCGCGTGTTTCCCGTTCCTCGGCGCTGGCGTCCAAGGCCACGGGCTTTCCCATCGCCAAGATCGCGGCCAAGCTGGCCGTGGGCTACACCCTCGATGAACTCAAGAACGACATCACCGGCGGCGCGACCCCGGCATCCTTTGAGCCCACCATCGACTACGTGGTGACGAAGTTCCCGCGTTTCACCTTCGAGAAGTTTCCGCTGGCGGACGCCAATCTGACGACACAGATGAAGTCCGTGGGTGAGGCCATGGCCATCGGCCGCACCTTCCAGGAATCCCTGCAGAAGGCCGTGCGCAGCCTGGAAATCGGGTCCTATGGTCTGGAGCCCTACGTGGATCCGGACCAGGGCCCGGACGCGGTGCGATCGCAGCTGATCCAGTCCCTCAAGACTGCCAACGCCGAGCGCCTTTGGTATATCGCCGACGCGTTCCGCAGCGGCATGAGCCTGGACGAGGTGTTCGCGCAGACCTATATCGATCCATGGTTCCTGGAACAGATCATCGACCTGGTGGAGACGGAAAAGGAAATTGCCCGCGCCGCCAAGCGTCAGCCGGGCAAGAAGAAACTGCTGGAGTGGAAGCGCAAGGGCTTTTCCGACCGGCGCCTCGCGACCCTGCTCAAGCGCGGCGAGGACGCGGTGCGCGAGCGCCGTCACGAACTGGGCGTACGACCGGTGTTCAAGCGGGTGGACTCCTGTGCCGCCGAGTTCGCTACCAGTACGGCGTACATGTATTCCACCTATGAAGAGGAATGCGAGGCTGATCCGACGACGCGTGAAAAGATCATGGTGTTGGGCGGCGGACCCAACCGCATCGGTCAGGGCATCGAGTTTGACTACTGCTGTGTGCATGCCGCCTTTGCCATGCGCGAAGATGGGTACGAGACCATTATGGTCAACTGCAATCCCGAGACCGTGTCCACGGACTATGACACCTCCGACCGCCTGTATTTCGAGCCGCTGACCCTGGAAGACGTGCTGGAAATTGTCCACGTGGAACAGCCCACCGGCGTGATCGTTCAGTATGGCGGCCAGACCCCGCTAAAACTGGCCCGCGGCCTGGAAGCGGAGGGTACCCCCATCATCGGCACCAGTCCCGAGTCGATCGACCGGGCGGAGGACCGCGAACGATTCCAGCGTCTACTCAAGCGCCTCGACCTTCGTCAACCCCCGAACGCCACGGCGCGTACGGCGCGCGATGCCATGAAAAAGGCGGAGAAGATCGGCTACCCGCTGGTGGTGCGTCCCTCCTATGTGCTCGGTGGCCGCGCCATGGAGATTGTGCACAATCGCGACGACCTGGAACGCTACATGCGCGTGGCAGTGCGGGTCTCCGAGGATTCGCCGGTGTTGCTGGACAAATACCTGACCGAGGCCACCGAGGTGGACGTGGATGCGGTCAGCGATGGCAAGGACGTCGTTATCGGTGGCCTGATGGAGCATATCGAGGAAGCCGGCGTACATTCCGGCGATTCCGCCTGTTCCCTGCCGCCGTTCAGCCTGTCGAAGAAAATACAAAAGGAACTGCGCCGGCAAACCGTGGAACTGGCGCGGGCGCTCAAGGTGGTCGGCCTGATGAACATCCAGTTCGCGGTCAAGGGCGGCGAGATCTACGTGCTGGAGGTCAATCCCCGAGCCTCCCGCACGGTCCCCTTCGTGTCCAAGGCCACCGGACGACCGCTGGCCAAGATCGCCGCGCGCTGCATGGCCGGCGTCGCCCTGCGCCAGCAGAAGGTCACGAAGGAAGTCGTACCGGAATATTTCGCCGTCAAGGAGGCGGTGTTCCCGTTCATCAAGTTCCCCAATGTCGATACCCTGCTGGGACCGGAGATGAAG
This sequence comes from Acidiferrobacteraceae bacterium, assembly GCA_037388825.1. NCBI lineage: Bacteria > Pseudomonadati > Pseudomonadota > Gammaproteobacteria > Acidiferrobacterales > Acidiferrobacteraceae > Acidiferrobacteraceae bacterium. The sequence continues at coordinate 29,073 of JARRJV010000032.1, forward strand.
TCCACCGGGGAGGTCATGGGGGTGGCACCCACTTTCGGCCAGGCCTTTGCCAAGTCGCAACAGGCGGCGGGGGCGGAGATTCCCCGTCAAGGGCGTATCTTCATCAGCGTGCGCGACGAAGACCAGAAGGCCGTAGTGGACGTGGGCCGCTATTTCAGCGAAAACGGCTTCGAGATCCTGGCCACGAGCGGTACGGCCAAGGTGCTGGCCGAGGCCGGTGTGCCGGTCCTGCGGGTTAACAAGGTTTCCGAGGGACGCCCAAATATTTTGGATATGATCGTAAACGACGAGATTGATATAATCGTTAATACCCTGTCAGACAAGCAGAGCCGCGAGGATTCCTATTTAATCCGGCGCGAGGCCCTGATGCGGCGCGTGACCAACTACACCACGATTGCTGCGGCACGGGCCGCGTGCGAGGGCCATCGCGAGGCGGGAGAGCTGACAGTTCACAGTTTGCAGGCCTTGCACAAGGGGTTGGGCGCATGAACAAGGTACCCATGACAGTCGCAGGCTCGAAGGCGTTGCAGGAGGAATTGCAGCGGCTCAAGTCCGTTGAGCGCCCACGCATCATCAAGGCCATTGCCGAGGCGCGCGCCCACGGGGACCTGTCGGAAAATGCAGAGTATCACGCGGCCAAGGAAGAGCAGGGCTTCATCGAGGCACGGATCCGCGACGTGGAGGCCAAGCTGGCCAGCGCCCAGGTGATCGACCCGACGACGCTGAATACCGAGGGCCGGGTGGTGTTCGGCGCAACCCTGAAACTGTATGACGAAAACGCCGATGCCGAGGTGAGCTACCAGATCGTCGGCGACGACGAGGCCGACATCGAGGCCGGCAAGATTTCCATCAATTCCCCCATCGCCCGCGGACTCATCGGCAAGGAAGAGGGGGATGAGGTCGAGGTGAAGGTGCCCGACGGCATACGCCGTTACGAAATCCTTTCCGTAGAGTACATCTGACAGCAGCGGTATCACTGCCGCTTCCCCGCATTTCCATCCGGATCCAAATGAACCTGCGCATCGCCACGGAACGGATCGTGCTGACGGCATGGGTTGGCTCCATGTGGACCGTGGGCTTCGTCGTTGCGCCCCTGCTGTTTCGGGTTCTGGCGGACAATCGGGTCCTGGCGGGGGATATTGCCGGTCGACTGTTTGCAATCGTGGCCTATGTCGGACTGGTTGCGGGAACGGGACTGTTGATCCTGTCCGCCACCGGTCCGGGGCGCGACTTCCTGCGCCGATGGCAGTCGTGGGCCCTGCTGCTGATGCTGTTGTTGATCCTCATCGGACAATTCGGGTTGGCACCCATGATGCAGTCCCTGCGTGATGCCGCCCACGGCGTGGATATCGAGCAAACCCCGCTGTACGGACGCTTCGCGCTGCTGCATGCCATTTCCGGATCGCTGTACCTGGTAAACAGTCTCCTCGGGCTGGCGTTGGTCGTCGCCGGACTGCCCGGAAGATCGGGAGGGACCTAGGGCAGGCGAATCTGTGGCGGATCGGCAGGGCGAAAGACCACCGCCATCTGCCCGATCAACTGCACCGCTTCGGCGCCGGTCTGCTCGCAGATCCGTGCCAGCATGTGTTCCCGCTCCTCGCGATCGGCCCGCAGCTTGATCTTCACCAGCTCATGGTGGTTCAGTGCCAATTCGATCTCATTCAGGACCGCGGCGCTGAGGCCGGCATCGCCAATCAGGACCACGGGCTTCTTGTGGTGCGCCAGGCCGCGCAGGTAGTGGCGCTGTTTTCCGGTGAGACTCATGGATCGGTACGGGGGTCTGGTGACGGGGCGCGCAGTATACCCGTTTGTACACCGCGGGCCGAAACTGGATGGAAATCGGGAACGGCCAGATATTGAGCACAGACACGGTTGGGTGGTCGAAATGGCACGTAGCAGCAAGCGGTGGATGCGCGAGCACAGTGGCGACGAGTTCGTTCGCCGGGCGCGGGACGAGGGCCTGCGGTCCCGCGCCGCCTACAAGCTCATGGAAATCGACCAGCGCGATCACCTGCTGGTGCCCGGCATGACCGTCATCGATCTCGGTGCCGCTCCGGGTGCCTGGGCGGTGTATGCGCGGGACCGGCTGGGTCCGCGGGGGCGGGTGATCGCCCTGGACCTGCTGGCCCTGGAAGCGATCCCCGGTGTCGAGGTGATCCAGGGCGATTTCACCGAAGATGCTGTATTTCAGGACCTTCTGGACCGTCTGGGCGGCCAGCCCGTGGACCTTGTATTGTCAGATATGGCCCCCAATATCAGCGGTATAGCGGCTGTGGATCAGGCCCGTTCCATCGGTTTGGCGGAACTGGCTCTGGACCTGGCGCTGCGGACCCTGCGCCCCGGGGGCAAGTTGCTGGTGAAGGTGTTTCAGGGCGAGGGTTACCCGGAGTACCTGCGATTGCTGAAGGGGCGCTTCGACCGGGTCGTGACGCGCAAACCCAAGGCATCCCGCGGGCGCAGTCGGGAAATTTACCTGTTGGCGCTGGGGTTTCAGCCGGAATGATCTTCGAGTTGTCACCCTGCTACAGTCATAGGACAATGTTTAGACAATATTGACGCGGCGCGAGCCGCTGCGGGGCCGCTCCCGGGCGGCGCCGGTGGATGAGGTGAACCTTGAACAATCTGACCAAGAATCTTCTCCTGTGGTTGGTGATTGCGGTGGTATTGATGTCCGTGGTCAGCAACCTGAGCCAACGCCAGGCGGCGCCCAAGGCGATTGAATATTCCCAGTTCGTCCGCGAGGTGCACGATGGCAAGGTGGCGCAGGTCACCATCCAGGGCAACAACATCACCGGTCAGTACCAGGACAAGGGTACCTTCAAGACCTACGCCCCCAACGATCCCAAGCTGGTAGACGACCTGTTCAAGAACGGTGTGGTCATTGCCGCGAAGCCGCCTGAGGGCCAGTCCCTCTTGCTCTCCATTCTGATCAATCTGCTGCCGGTGTTGCTCATCCTCGGCGTGTGGCTGTATTTCATGCGCCAGATGCAAGGCGGGGGCGGCGGCCGCGGAGCTATGAGTTTCGGCAAGAGCCGCGCGCGCATGCTCACCGAGGAGCAGAACAAGATTACCTTTGAAGACGTGGCCGGCGCCGAAGAGGCGAAGGAAGAGGTCGAGGAACTGGTGGAGTTCCTGCGCGACCCGAGCAAGTTCCAGCGCCTGGGAGGTCGCATCCCCAAGGGTGTGCTCATGACCGGCAACCCCGGTACCGGCAAGACCCTGCTCGCCAAGGCCATCGCTGGTGAGGCGAAGGTACCGTTCTTCACCATCTCCGGTTCGGACTTCGTGGAAATGTTCGTCGGTGTCGGCGCCTCGCGCGTGCGCGATATGTTTGAACAGGCGAAAAAGCATGCGCCCTGCATCATCTTCATCGACGAGATCGACGCTGTCGGTCGCCAGCGCGGCGCCGGCCTGGGTGGCGGTCACGACGAGCGCGAACAGACGCTGAACCAGTTGCTGGTGGAAATGGACGGTTTCGAGGGCACCGAGGGTGTCATCGTCATCGCCGCCACAAACCGTCCCGATGTGCTCGACCCCGCGCTTTTGCGCCCGGGTCGTTTCGACCGGCAGGTCTATGTCCCCTTGCCGGATATCCGCGGGCGTGAACAGATCCTGCGCGTACACATGCGCAAGGTACCGATCTCGGACAACGTCGAACCCAGCATCATTGCCCGCGGCACGCCCGGTTTTTCCGGTGCCGATCTGGCCAACCTCGTGAACGAGGCGGCCCTGTTCGCCGCGCGCGCCAACAAGCGCCTGGTGGACATGGAAGACTTCGAGAAGGCCAAGGACAAGGTGATCATGGGTGCCGAGCGCCGTTCCATTGTCATGCCCGAGAAGGAACGCATGAACACGGCCTACCATGAATCCGGTCATGCCGTGGTCGCCAAGCTCTTGCCCCACACCGACCCGGTACACAAGGTCACCATCATTCCGCGCGGCCGCGCCCTGGGTGTGACCATGCAGTTGCCGGAAGAGGACCGCTACAGCCATGATCGCGAATCCCTGCTGTCTACCATTTCGGTACTCATGGGTGGCCGCATCGCGGAAGAGGTGTTCATGCAGCAGATGACCACCGGTGCGTCCAACGATTTCGAGCGTGCGACTGACAGTGCCCGCAATATGGTGATGCGCTGGGGTATGAGCGAGAAGATGGGCACCCGTGTTTACGGCGACAACGAGCACGAGGTATTTCTGGGTCGGGATGTCACCACCCACAAGAACATCAGCGATCGCACGGCCGAAGACGTGGATGCCGAGATTCGTCGCATCATCGACGAGCAGTACGCCCGCGCCCGCAAGATCATTGAGGACAACCGCGACAAGATCGAGGTCATGGCCAAGGCCCTGCTCGAGTGGGAGACCCTGGATGCGGATCAGGTCGATGACATCATGGCCGGCAAGACGCCGCGTCCGCCGGAAGCGAGCCAGGGCCCCACGAGTGGCGGTTCCGGAAATGCGTCTGCCGGCACGGCCAAACCCGGCAAGCCCAAG